>RPQH01000199.1 GCA_003820375.1 Ignavibacteriota bacterium | reverse complement strand
GATAATGTTTTTGATAAAGACATTGCTTTTACTCCATTTCAAATTAGATTTTTTGTTATTTTTAAAAAATAAAGGCAGGCTTGTCTGCTTACCGCAGACAATAAAGTAATAAGCCCCGGTTTTCCGGGCTTAAATAAACGTGCTACCGTTTTATAATTACTATACCTGCCTTTTTTTGTTTATTATTTCATTAAAACTATCTTCTGAACCGCTGTAAAACCTGTTTCTGTTGTTAATTTGATAAAATATAATCCACTTGAATAATTTTCTGCATTCCATTGTACTTCATAAGTACCGGGTGTTAACTTTTCATCTACTAATATTGCAACCCCTCTTCCAAGTACATCAAATATGGATAACTTAACTTCTGATTTCTGACTTCTATCTTCTTTAGGTAAATCAAATTTTATATTTGTAACAGGATTAAATGGATTAGGGTATGCAGAGAATAATTTAAATTCTTTGACTTTAATTGGCTTATGAGAGACAGAAACTAATATACTGTCCGGATTAACGAAACTTCTAACATTTCCAAATACATCCCAGTTGCCGTTTCTGTTATCTTCCCAAATAGAATAAACTCTTAAATTTTGCATAAATATTCTACAATTACCACTGTTGCTGAAGTTAGTGTTTACCGGAATAACATAGTTTACTCCAATTGGTGAGCCATTCTTATTAAATCTCCTTCCGTACGGTACACCATTTGTACCGAAATATTCACTCCATGAAATAAAAAACTTACCATCGCTCTGCATCGAAACTTTTGTATTACCCCTGTCATCACTAACACCGTTATCAGCTCTCTGATTTACTCCAATTTTATTTCCTGAAGTATCATACATTTGATAAGATATGATTGATAAATTGATAATATATCTGTCATCAGCAAATGCAACAACAAAATAACCATTACCGTCTGAAACAACATCAACTGCACCTTTTGGTTTATTAGTACTGTCATCATCTACTCTTTGATTACCACCGATAGTATTTCCAAACCTATCATATCTTTGCATACATATGCCGCTACCACCTACATAGCCAAGAAATGCTACAACTAAGCTGCCATCTTTATTTACTGCTAATCGCGGTGCCTGTGAGGTATTTAATACATCATTAACCCTGAAATTACCTCCAAGCTTGTTGCCAAGTGAATCATATCTTTGTCCATATACATTAGGATATAAATAACCATTCCTATAATCAGTCCACACAATTACAAAATTGCCCAAGCTGTCTGTACCTATACCGCCTATATCAGGTGTATATGTTGCTACAGTTATATCATTTATTTTATTTGGTTGATTTATAGGTACACCATTTGCCTCAAATCTCTGGCAGTAAATATCCCTGTTGCCAATATATTGTGCTCTCCACACAACTATAAATCTACCGTTTTTTAAAACAGCTATTTTGGGTCCGCCGGAAGTATCATGTCCAATAGGGAAGTTTACTCCCAATCTTGTACCATCAAAATTAAATCTCTGGTAATAAACTCTGCCTGAGTTATTATTTGGTTCATTTCTGCTGTCCTGCCAAACAATAATGAAATTTCCATTTCCATCAACTCCTATATCAGGTGAACCTTGTGACCTAACAGTGCTGTCATCATTCACCCTGAAATCAGGAATAAGAGCTCCAAGCCATTGTGATTGTATTGTGCAAATAGTAAATAACAAATAGCAAATAATAAATATTAAATGGAATGAATTTATATTTGTTTTCTTCATATCAATAAAGCTTAAAAGAGTATCAATAAAATATATGAGGTTATTATAATATAGTGTTATAACAGTGGTTTTTCAATTTAAAAAGACTAGTGAATATGCTATCAATTCGAAGGCTATAATTTGGGAAGAGTTGGATGTTTCTTTTAATCCTATTAATCAATATAAAGTTTAATTATATAGTGACCTAACGCAAAAATATAATAATCGGGTAAG
>RPQH01000198.1 GCA_003820375.1 Ignavibacteriota bacterium | reverse complement strand
GATAATGTTTTTGATAAAGACATTGCTTTTACTCCATTTCAAATTAGATTTTTTGTTATTTTTAAAAAATAAAGGCAGGCTTGTCTGCTTACCGCAGACAATAAAGTAATAAGCCCCGGTTTTTCCGGGCTAAAATAAACGTGCTACCGTTTTTTAAATTACTGTACCTGCCTTTTTATTTACTACTTTATATATATAATTTTTTGAATTGCTCTATACCCTATTTCTGTAGATAATTTTATAAAATATAAACCACTTGAATAATTTACTGCATTCCATTGTACCTTATAAGAACCGGAAGATAATTTATCATGAACTAAAACTGCAACTTCCTTGCCAAGAACATCATATATAACCAATCTTACATCTAACTTCTGACTTCTAACTTCTTCTGGCAAATCAAATTTTATATTTGTAACAGGATTAAATGGATTAGGGTATGCAGTGAATAATTTATATTCTTTGACCTTAATTGGCTTATGAGAAACAGATACTAATATACTATCGGGATTAACAAAGCTTCTAATATTTGAATATATATCCCAATTGCCATTTCTTATATCCGGCCATGCAGAGTAAATTCTCAGATTATGTAAGAAAATACCATAAGTGCTGTTATTATTGTTCGTATTTATGGGGATAGGAAAATTTGTATTTATTTTTGTTCCGTCACTACTGAATCTTTGACAATATCCTATATCTTTACCAGTTCTGTCATCAATCCAATTAATTACAAATTTTCCATCAGACTGCATAGATATTTTTGTGGCTCCTTTATCAGGTCCTATACCTGCATCAGCTCTTTGGTTGCCCACAATTTTATTTCCGGTTAAATCAAAAAGCTGGTAAAATATTACTGCTGTATTTATTGAGTATCTATAATCTGCAAAAGCTATAACAAAATTTCCATTCCCGTCACAAGCTGCTACAGCTCCATTCTTTCCATTTGTTGTTGTAGTATCATCATCAACTCTTTGATTAATTCCAATGGCATTTCCAAATTTGTTATACCTTTGCATAAATATTTTAGGCCCTGCAATTCTTGAATCCTGCCATGTCACTACAAAGCTGCCGTCTTTATTTACCGCAAGTCCCGGATAACCTGCATAATTTAATACTTCATTTATTCTGAAATTATTTCCAAGTTTAATTCCAAGTGAATCATATCTTTGCCATATACATTAGGATATAATAACCCCCCATACTTATAATCAGTCCAAACAATAACAAAATTGCCTAAACTATCTGCACTTATACCACCCACACGTGGCGGAAAAGTTGTTACTGTTGTATCATTTATCTTTTGCGGTTGATTTAATGGTATACCATTATTTTCAAATCTCTGACAGTATAAATCCCAATTCCCAAGGTATTGGACATTCCATGCAACAATAAATCTTCCATTTTTTAGAACAGCTATCTTTCCGCCACCGGAAGTATCCTGTCCTATTCTAAAGTTTAGTCCTAATCTTGTACCATCAAAGCTAAATCTCTGGCAATATAACTTTGCACTGTTATTATTTGGTTCATTTCGGCTATCACTCCAAACAACTATAAAATTACCATTTCCATCCACACCAATATCAGGTGAGCCCTGAGACCTTATGGTGCTGTCATCGTTCACCCTAAAATCAGGAATAAGAGCTCCAAGCCATTGTGCCTGTGCTGTGCAAATAGTAAATAACAAATAGCAAATAATAAATATTAAATGGAATGAATTTATATTTGTTTTCTTCATAGCAATAAAGCTTAAAAGAGTATCAATAAAATATATGAGGTTATTATAATATAGTGTTATAACAGTGGTTTTTCAATTTAAAAAGACTAGTGAATAAGCTATCAATTCGTAGGCTATAATTTGGGAAGAGTTGGATGTTTCTTTTAATCCTATTAATCAATATAAAGTTTAATTATATAGTGACCTAACGCAAAAATATAATAATCGGGTAAG
>RPQH01000197.1 GCA_003820375.1 Ignavibacteriota bacterium | reverse complement strand
TTCATCATTGCCTGCACTGCCGCCTCTTAATAAATAAATTATCACATAAGCTATAACAAATGTAACAGTTAATAATACTGCATTCAACCAAACTTTTTTATCCTTAAAATTTCCCCGTTTCCCGAAGAAATAAAATAATATTAAAATAATAATTTGCAGTTCGTTGAATGCTCCTATAAAAACTATGGGATATAAATATTTTATTTTATCTGTATTTATAAAATAGAATCCCAATGCCATCAGTCCTGCTGTGGTTATATCTCCAAGTGTATCATAACCTGTAAGAGATATAGGGACAATAAGTGCAAATAGCAATAAGCTTACAATTGTCCCTGTATCATTAAACCATACTGAAAAAAGCTTTGCCGCTGCAAAAAACATAAACAGGAATACAGCAAAATTATGAATAGTATATGCTGTCAGGAATGCAGTTTTCTCTGAAACAAATGATTTGAAAACGGTAAAATAAATATTAGCTATGTAAGGATTAATTAACCTGTACTTGTATGGATACTCAACCGTATTATTAATGATTGAAGTATGACGTTTGTATTTATCTTCATAATTCGGTGCATCGACCCGGAGGGTAACATAATACGAAACAACAAGTGCAGTAAAAAGAATAGCGAAATTTACTTTAGTATTTTTGAACAAATTTTTAAAATTAATTCATCAGATTTATCAGATTTATCAGATTTATCAGATTTATCAGATTTATCAGATTAAGTAACCACGGGATTTATCCCGTGGAATATTGGACTAGTTACAATGGGCTTTAGCCCAAAATGCATTCCCACTCTTTCCCAAATTTCTATTTGGGAAAGTTTTCGATCTGCAATTGATAATTAATCTATAATTAACGAACAATACTTTCCCAAATAGAAATTTGGGAAAGAGGTGCTGGTTCAATCTTCCAGCCTGCAACCCACTATCACAAATCCAGGTAAAACATATCCCTCAATATTCCCCGGGCACCGAAATTTTCTTTAAATCTTCCAAGTCCCCAATTGGGGTCCATGTTCACTGTGAACAATCCGAAATCAAGATAGCCAAGTCCCCTCTTTATCGCATCTTTGATAATTGTATAAAACAATAAATTGACTGCCCTGTAGTTCTGGTATTCCGGATTATGACTAATATAAAACACAAGCACGACTTTTTCATTACAATAAAAATTAACCACTCCTGCTACCATCTTATCATCAACAAATGCACCAATAAGCTTTATTTCATCCGGAAAAAGCTTTTTCAGCTTAATAAGCTCTTCAAGTGTATGTGCCGGCTGAACTCCGTGCCTTAAATTTAAATTGCTTTTTAAAATATTATAGTATGCCGCATAATCATCCGATTCCTTTACAACTACGCCAAGTCTCTCCGCTTTTCTTGTTGCTGTGCGTGCTTCCGATTTGAACAATGAAAACACATCATCTTCTTTAACATCAAGAACAACCACACTTGAGACTTCCCTCTTTACATATTTAAATCCGTTCTGCATGAAAGCAAAATCTACATAATTATTATATCTCTTTTGATAAACGAACGGAGAGTGTGTAATTATTATTTTTTTGAATTCATTTTCTTTTGCAAAATCTATTAAACTTTCAGTAAGCGAGAAAGCCTGCTTAATGCTGAGGTTATCATTATAAACAAATCCGCCGTACGATGCTCCCTGGTGCGAAATAAGAGTTGGAACACCATCACGTTTTACATTTGCGGCAGTTAAAACCGCAATCGTCTTTTTATTCTCTGTAAATATTAATGATGAATCTTTAAACCTGTCGGAAGGATGATATGAGAGAAATTTCCTGGTATGAAATATTGTACCATTATTAGAACAAGAGACAAAGTCCTCCCAAAGCTCTCTGTGCTCTTTTGAGTATTTTGTTACGTCCATTCAATTCGAATTAATTAATGTATAATCTGTTTTGTATCTGTTATAAAACTTTATAATGTCACCCCTTCGGGGTTTTATCTTTGCAAGATAATTTTTTCTACCATAATGTCATCCCTTCGGGATTCTTTCCTTTGCCGGACTATCTTGCTAACATAATATCACCCCTTCGGGGTTTTATCTT
>RPQH01000196.1 GCA_003820375.1 Ignavibacteriota bacterium | reverse complement strand
TTAAGTCATTGCAGTATAAGCAGATAACGCCGTCAGAAATGTGAGATTTTTGATTTAAAATTTGCGATTTTGAGCCGGAATCGGCATTTTTTCTGCAAAATAAAACTTCACTATATCATTAACCATTATCGCTATGGGAAAAATCCGGTAGCAAATTATTGTCGCTGATGTTGGAGAGTTAAAGTGATACTTGAAGGTCATCCGTGTCAATTTAACAATCATCCCCCTAGCCCCCTTCGAAAGGGGGAAATCTAATCCTGTTAAATCTTCTAATCACTGCCTGCGCCAAGGCTTTGGCAGGCAGGCGATAAATCCCGGTTCTGACAAGTTTTTAAAGAGCGATTAATCTATTTTTAGTTAAAACTTGACAATTAGTGAATACTATATTAAATTATATAGTGATGCTTATATATCAGTATAAGCAAATGCAGCCGTTCTTTGATAATATAGAGATGAATTAAAGCATGTCGTAATATTGTATGAGAAAGCAGCTCACGGATTTCGTTAGATTTTGGAAGGATGAAAAAAATATGTATTGAAAAATACCCTAAATCAAAAACTCTTCATTTTTCAATCTTCATTCTTAATTGAATCTGTGCAGGTGTAATTTCTCTCATGCATTTGAAATGTACAAGGGGGCATTCACTTCTTCCGATGTGTGAGCAGGGGCGGCATTTTAGATAATTTACTTCAAGCACTATGGCATTCTTATTTTGCGGATAAAAGCCAAACTCCCTTACCGATGAACCTGCCATCATTATTACAGGAACATTCATTGCTTCTGCAATATGCATCGGGCCTGTATCTCCTGTTATTACATATGAACAGCGTTTCATTAACTCGGCTAGCTCTATTGTATTAAACTTATTGTATAAATTGAAAACATTTCTTTCAATTCCCGTTTTAATGACATCAATGTTATAAATTGCTTCACCCGTTCCGACCAATACGAAGTTATATTTAGCAGCATCAAAGTGGTCAATCAATTCTTCATACAATTCAGGAGGATAAGTCTTTGTGAAATGTATTGATGAAGGAACAATGCAGATGAGTTCTTTATCATTGCCGATTCCTTCTTTAGATAAAATTCTATCCACATTATTTTTGGATTTTTCATCTGTAAATATTTCGGGTAAATATTTATTTAAATATTCATCAACGGGGAACAGCTTCTTTAATGTTAATATATACCTGTCAATTATAGAGGGCAGATCTTTCATCAGGTTAAGCTTAAACCGTACAAGCAGTTTTTTTCTGATTGAATATTTCCTGAATATTAAAATCCTGCTGCCTGATAATTTGAGGAAATTTCTGAGATAGAATGTTCGGAGGTTATTATGCAAATCGATTACCAAATCATATTTCTCTTTGCGTAAATTATTCTTAATCTCTTTTAATTCGGAAAAGGGAAGCTCATCACTAACAGCAATAATATTATCTATGTTTGAATTGTTAACCAGCACTTCCATGTAAGATACCCTGGTGAGAAAATCTATCCGGGTATTCGGGAATTTTTCACGCAAGACCTTTAGCAGGGGAGTGGTGAGAATTACATCACCAAGAGATGAAAAGCGGATAATTAATATTTTTTTATAGTCAGTTGGCAATTTGCTTATTGTGAATTATCTTGTATAATTAGTGAACAAGGGGATATGAAGTATTAAGTCCGGAGTTATTAATAAAATTCCAGGGTAAGGATGACTCATATAAGTGAAATGAGTCACCCCTTGTCTTAGGATAACTCTGAAACACTCAACTCCCGAACTCTCGAACTCTCGAACTCTCGAACTCTCGAACTCTTGAACTCTAAGAACTCACAACTCTATAACCTGGTGCTCAAACTTGTGAATATCTATTTCCTCAAACAGCTTTTTGATAAACATGTCATCATATTTATTGATGAAGTAAGTTATATTAAGCATACGTTCCTGGAGAATGTTATTGGGAAATATGTTATTAGTTACTTTATCAAGCTGGCTTGTAGTTGTATCGCTTTTCCTCATTTGTGCGTTCATCAGTTTTCCTTTGAACATTTCAAGGCTCTGGATAATCTTTTCCTTTTGTGAATCGACGGTATCCATTAAAGTCTTATCAATATTTGCAGTCATGTTTTTAAGGTCATAGAATAT
>RPQH01000195.1 GCA_003820375.1 Ignavibacteriota bacterium | reverse complement strand
TATTAACAACTGCTGCAACTTCTTTTCCGAGCAGGTCGTATATCTTTAATGATATAACTTCACTCTTCGGCAATTCAAATCTTATCTTTGTCGAAGGGTTGAACGGGTTCGGATAGTTCTGATGCAATTTAAATGACTGCGGAACTTCATTTGATATTGTATTTATCCCAATAGGATTACCTGTTACAGGGTCATATCTCCTGAAAATCTGGTAATTTAAACTAATTGGTGTGGTTGTATTTGTAAAGCTTGTTGCTCCCGGGAATTCAGATAATTTAAATGTAATACCAATATTATTCTGTGTATTTCCTGTTTTGGAAATTACAGGATAAATTTCATCAATATTTGGAGTATTTGTCAGGTTCCTGGGAGTAGACCAGGTTGCACCATTGTTATCTGAATAAGAAACATAAATATCGTTAAAAGCGAAGTTGTAGCTGGATGTATCAGCCTGCATACCTGAATAAACGCAAATCAATCTTGACCCATCTGTGGAATAAGCCAATGAAGGATGTGATACGGCTGTCATACCGACTTGGAGCTCAGTAGTTCTATTATTAAAAGCACCTGTATCCTGAAGCAGAGGATAGTTTGTTCTGTCCGCAATATTAACAGGTGTACCGTTGTTAATTGCAGGAGACCAGAACAATAATTTTGATCCTTGAGCAGTTGAGAAGTTTCCGGGTGCAAGTGTGTTGAATGCTGCGCAGATAGTTGTAGTGCCGGGTTTATAAATAATATCAGCACCAAACCATGGCGCAACAGCGTCACCGTTTATTGTTAATCCTTCTGTTATTATCGTAACCGTTGAGCCGTAAGAAGTACCGCCGTTATTTGATTCTCTTGCAATTAATTTTGTCGGGCTGACCGAATGCCACCACATGATAAAAACATTCTGTCCGTTATCCGCACAAACACTAAATGTTCTTGCACTTACACCTACTTCATCCGGTGGAGAAGCAATGATTACTTTATCACTGAAAGTATTGTTTGTAAAGTTATATTTTATGGATATAACAGTATCTCCGCCCTGATATGAGCCGACTAAATGTGTATTATTAAGCTTGTAAGCAAAGTAGTCTCTGCCCGGTTCAGGAACAAGGCCAGATGAAACAGAACCTATGCCTAAGGTTAGATCAAAACCACCATAACCTCTCTGTGTAGTTCCTTCAAATGCTCTGCCGCTCATGGCAACTGTTCTGTCACTGCCAATATTTACAAGATATATATTAGGGTATGCTGTTCCTTCTGTTGAAACCTGTAAAGCATCTGTCAGCCAGGTATTACCTCCATCATAACTAACCTGGTAATAAGATCTTCTGGCATTGGAAGTTTGTGCACTCGCTGAATCCGTTCTATCAACTGCCACAATTACGGTATCTCCATGTATCCAGAACTGGCGAAGATTATTACCGTTTGTTACATAATCATAGTAGTTTGGAGGAAAAGGAACTGTATTTGGTGGATCAATAAGGTCTCTCTGGGTTTTTGCATATTTATATACATAACCTGAAACAACGTTCCATCCATTTTCTATTGAAGCATCCAATTTTTTCCGGGCATTATCCTGTGCTGAAATAACAGAAGAAAATAACACAAGAATTGTCAAAAACACTGAAATTTTTTTCATTTTTTTCTTATTTAGTTGATAAATTTATTTTAGGTTTTTAAAAATGTGGAGAAAAAACCAATTAGTAATAATAACAAATCTTTATTAGTCCGGATCGGTTTAAAATTACGGTTTCTTAATAGCCGGAAATTTTTCATAAAATGAAAATCTAAAACTCTGTTAATTAATTGATTATAAAATTTATAGTTAAAAGCACATTAATTGGCTCGGCACATTTGAAAAAATCTTTCCGAAATAATAATAATTAAAAAACCGGGACGGTTCCCGGTTTTTAAAAATTTTTAAGCTTTTTGTTTAAATATTTGCTCTCATTCACCTAAAATTTTCGTGTCAATATAAAGCAGGCAATAAAAAAGGCAGGTTCATCACCTGCCCTTTTTACTGGAATAATTTAAATCTTTAATAGGATTTTTTTTATTTTACAAGAATCATCTTCTTAGATTCCTGCAAATTCCCTGCTTTTAATACATAATAATAAACACCTGATGCAAGCTGTGAAGCATTAAATTCAACTTCTTTTACTCCTGCAGTAGTGAATTCATTATTAACAAC
>RPQH01000194.1 GCA_003820375.1 Ignavibacteriota bacterium | reverse complement strand
TCACCTTCTACAATCTTTGCTATTCCAAAGTCCAGTATCTTGGGTGTGTCATCTGATTGTAATATTATATTGGATGGTTTTATATCCCTGTGAACAATACCTTTTTTATGAGCATAGGCAAATCCTGAGAGTATCTGGTCAAATATTGCTGTACACCTTACCTCCGGTATTGGTCCTGTTACTTTCTCTATTACCGTATCTAATGGTGTTCCATCAACATACTCCATAATAAGATAAAGGTTGTTATCCTGGTCAGCAAAATCGTAAAGTGTTACAATATTCTGATGGTTTAGTTTGGACAGGGTTTTAGCTTCATTAATGAACCTGTCCCTTATCTGAGTATTATTGGCAAACTCCGGCAATAATACTTTAATGGCAACTTTTCTATCCAGCTTCATATGGTTGCCGAGATAGACAGTACCCATACCGCCTTCACCGATTACTGTTTCTAATTTATAACTAAGTATTGTAGTGTTTATCATAAATGATCATAATTAATTTATTCTGAAATCCGGATATGTGTATTTAATATTCACAGCATCAAAAAATCGCAATAGAGTTAAAATCTGCAATTTAATTCGTGTATCAAGATCAAATCCTTTATATGTTTCAATGGTATATGATTTTATATTTAGTTTGCTGACAATGTTATCCTGGGAATGGTTTGGCTGTATTGGATAATATTGAATATTAAATTTATAAATTGCCTTATTAATACCGGAATTTAAGCTTTCAAGTACTTTACTTAATATAGGTTCCGGTGGAGTAATACATGTTATCAATGTTTGTGCATATCCATGCGCAGGATTATTCTTGTAATTATCTGCATCGTATTTTGTTTTCGCTTCATGAAGATTCAACACAAGTTCAGGTTTTAAAGAATCTATTAATTTCATAAATTCATAAGCCAACCTGAACTCATATTCACCTGATTTTTCATCCCCCGGAAAAACCCTGTTAAAATCATGTTTCAGACCTCTTACGTTTGCATTACATGCCATTAAGTTTAGCCGTGGAATAACCAGTAGAGTTCCTTCTTCTATTTTTATGTTTTTAACCAGTGTATCACAGGTTAAATAACCTGCTGCTTCATCTCCATGAATACCGCCATCTACAATTATTTTGGGAAATTCAGCTTTACCTTTAATCACAAAATATTTTGTCTTGTAGACATCGTTTGAGCCAATGTATCTTTCATTAACCGTAGTATTTGATACATTTACAACATCCGGTGTTTCAGTTTCACCGGATATGTTACTATTGTTTTCTATTTTTGATTTACATCCTGTAAAGAATAAGAAAGAGGAAATAAGGACAATAAAAATTCTTAATAGAAACTGTCTTTGTAAATTTTCCATTTATTGTTTTCTTTTCTTAAGTACAATACTTTCAATCCGGAGTCATTATATTTGTCGGAATTGTAGGTTTGCATGTAAGAAACAGTAGCAATGTCGTTTGCAAAACTTACTTTAATATCACTTGCAGTAATTTTAATATAAGACCGTTCTTTAAAATGTTTTTGAATTACGGATAATCTCTCGTTATAATTTTGGTATTTATTTTTCGCACCCTCAGATTCATATTGATAATCATAAGATATATATGACTTATAACAATCAACATCTTTGGATTGCCAGCAATCGAGCCAGTTAAGTACCGACTGCCTGACCATAGATTCTTCCTCTTGATTTGATTGTTTAATATCTTTTGTATTACCATCATTTTTGGCAGGTAGATTAGTAATATTTTTATTTACCTCTATCTTGTTATCTCCACTGTTAAGCAGAAATATTACAGCTATAACAATGACAATTAATACTGAAGAAATTATTACTATAGTCTTAACAGGGAAGCTTTTGGGGTTAGATGTCATTTGATTTTGTACCGGCTGAGTCACAAAAGGAGAACCTGTTACAACAGTTTTTGTTGCCCCACTGAAACCGCCCATTGGCGGAGATTCTATTACAGTTTTATTAGAAGTATTAGCAGATATCCTTGAAAAACTTCCTGACAATGCATCTTTAAACTCCTCACAGTTCTGAAATCTGTACTCCGGCTCTTTTGCTGTGGCTCTGCATATTATTTGATCAAGCTTGTCTGATATATTAGGTATATATGCCCTGATTGATGGCAATGGTTCTCTAACTATTTTTGTCTGTATCTCAAATTCACTCTCTGTGGTTGTATTATATGGCAATCTGCCCGATAGCATCTCAAATAATGTTACTCCCAAAGAGTATATATCACTTCTCAGGTCCACTTCCTTACCCATTACCTGCTCCGGACTCATATATATTACTGAACCCATACGTGTGCCTGTCTTGGTTAATTTCAATTCACCTTCTACAATCTTTGCTATTCCAAAGTCCAGTATCTTGGGTGTGTCATCTGATTGTAATATTATATTGGATGGTTTTATATCCCTGTGAACAATACCTTTTTTATGAGCATAGGCAAAT
>RPQH01000193.1 GCA_003820375.1 Ignavibacteriota bacterium | reverse complement strand
TGAAGCATTTTGAACCGTTTGGACCTAATAATATGACACCCGTATTTATGTCAACTAAAGCACAGGTTGTTGGAGACCCGAGAGTGTTTAATAATACAACATGCGTTTTCAAAGTGAGAAGGAACCATCATTCTAACAGCAGCTTTAATTATTCCCCTGATAATGTGCTTGAATGTGTATTATACAGGTCGGCATCAGCTAACGGATGTGATACTTTCGAACTGAAAACAGGTCATCTAATCGATATAGTATATTCGGTTGATGAGAACCACTGGAATGACAAAACAAAAACCCAATTGAGAATAAGAGATTACAAACCATCAAATTAAATAAATAGCAAGTATGTCAGGACATTCTAAATGGTCAACCATTAAAAGGAAAAAGGGCGCAGCCGATGCAGCCAGAGGTAAATTATTTACCAAAATGATAAAGGAAATTACCATAGCTGCAAGGATAGGCGGCGGTGATCCTAATGGAAATCCACGGCTTAGATTAGCTGTACAGCAGGCAAAAAGCAAGAATATGCCCATAGATAATATAACCCGCGCTATCAAAAAAGGTACGGGCGAGCTTGAGGGCGTGCATTATGAAGAAATCGTTTATGAAGTTTACGGTCCCGGAGGTGTTGCCATTATAGTTGATTCGGCGACTGATAATAAGAACAGAACCGTTGCGGAATTAAGGCATCTTATTTCGCGTAATGGCGGTAACCTTGCTGAAAGCGGCTCTGTCAGCTGGAATTTCGAAAGAAAAGGCGTTATTAATGTCCCCAAAGGAAATTATTCGGAAGATGATATCCTGAATGTTATTCTTGATGCAGGGGCTGATGACCTTGTTACAGAAGATGAGTTCTTCCAGATTACCACTAAAGTGGAACATCTTGAACCTGTGAGAAAAGCAATTGAGTCTTCCGGATTAGCAGGTATTAAAATTGAAAGTGCATCACTGCAGTTTGTACCTAAACAAACCGTGAGAGTCGAAGGCAAAGATGCGGAACACACAATGAAGCTTATAGCTGCACTTGAAGATAACGATGATGTACAGAATGTTTATACAAATGCGGATATTGATGAAAAGATAATGGCTGAATTCAGTTAAAACTCAATCTAACTAACATTCAATAAGATGATAATTTTAGGAGTTGACCCCGGAACACTATTTACCGGCTATGCTGTCATTGGAAATGAAAAAGGTAGAATGGTTCTTATTGAATGTGATGTTATTAAAAATCCTTCGAGTGATACACTTCCGGTGAGATTGAAAAATATTTATGACTCTCTTGTTAAAGTTATAGATGAACATAAACCCGATGAGTTTGCAATTGAGACAGCATACTACGGGAAAAATGTTCAATCAACATTAAAGCTTGGTCATGCAAGGGGAGTATCTATTCTTGCTGCAGTCAATAAACAAATACCTACCACTGAATATTCACCCAGGGAAGTCAAGAAATCTGTAGTTGGTATCGGAAGTGCATCCAAAGAACAGGTAAGGTTCATGGTTTGCCAGATATTAAAAATTAAGGATAAACCCAAAAGTCTTGATATAACCGATGCATTGGCAGTTGCTTTATGTCATTATAATAAAGTAATGGGGCATAAAACAACCAGCCAATCATGGGAAGATTATGTTGCCCGGAATCCGAAGAAGGTAATTGTAAAAAATTGAACTCAGTTTATTTTAGAAGCAATCAAACATAGATTCCCCTCTCGAGAGGGGAATCTGTATTATCTAAACTAAACTAAACTAATTTTTTTATAACGAATTATGATAGAATACATAAAAGGAAAACTTGTAAATAAAAAACCCACAAGTATAGTAATTGAAAGCGGCGGGATTGGATATACTATTAACATTACCCTTACAACATATGATATTTTACCTGATGCAGGGGCAGAAGCAATGGTTTCAACACATCTTTATATAAAAGAAAATCCATTTGGTGTGGTTCTGTACGGTTTTTCGGATGAAAATGAACGGGAAATATTCAGGCATATAATTTCAGTATCAGGAATCGGACCCAAAACAGCAATAAGCATGCTTTCAGCTATTAACTACCGCCAGATAACCGAAATGATATCTTCAGGCAATTATCTGCCGTTGACTGCAATCTCCGGCGTAGGCAAAAAAACAGCAGAACGCCTTGCACTTGAGCTAAAAGATAAGCTTGCCAGAACAGAATTTGAACCATCCGGTGTACAGGTTAAAGGCAGTACTTTTAGCGAATTAACAAGAATATCAGGAATTATTTCAGCACTCGTGAACCTTGGGTATAACCGTTTAGAAGCAGATAAAATGATAAGGAAGATTTCCTCCTCGGTTAACATGAAGGAAATGACAGATGAAGAAATAATTAAGGAGGTTCTGAGAGGTAACAACTAATTTATTACCTTGTACATATAATAATTTACTTAAATAACACATTTTGATGAATTATAAAAATAACCGGATTTGTAAAATGCATAATAATTGAATTAACTCTTTGGGATAACTCTGTTTACTCTCAAAGACGTAAAGTTAAGATGAGGAGATTCCATCTTTGTTTCTTGCATGATTAACGCTCAATTAATTATCATTCTATAAAAGGACAATTTTGATTAACCTGTGATTTAAAAGATGGAATCTCTATTTAT
>RPQH01000192.1 GCA_003820375.1 Ignavibacteriota bacterium | reverse complement strand
GCTGTAACCGCTTATATTATATATAACTTAACCCAAAACATGCAAAACGTGATAGTGTTGGGAAAGATTGAGATGGATTGTATTGGGAAATTAATGTGAGCTGAACAGAATAAATGTTAATCCTGCCGGGTTTTGATTTGAGAACAAGCAAAAAGCCGGTTTTCTGCCGTTGTTGGTGTTCTTCACCAACAACAATAAGTACCGGTGAGCTTGAATAATTCATATAACCTTTTTAGAGTTGAAACATCACAGATAATCCTATATTTTTACCCGCATGAACCACATAACTTTCTTCACAGCCACAATACTATGCTGGAAACACCTGCTTTCTGACAATAAATATAAGGATATAATAACCGACAGCATGAAATTCCTGGTCGAAGATGAACGTGTAAGAATCTTTGCATTTGTAATTATGCCTAATCATATGCATCTTGTATGGAGGGTTAGAAACGGAAAGATTTATGAAGATGTACAAAGAGATTTCCTTAAATACACAGCCCAGCAGATAAAGCTTGATTTGGAAAGCAATCATCCTGATAATTTAAGAGAGTTTTATGTAGGTGCAAAAGACAGAAAATATCAATTCTGGGAAAGAAATCCTCTTAGCGTAGAGCTTTATTCACAAAAGGTAATTGAGCAGAAGATTAATTACATTCATTTTAATCCAATAAGTGAGAAGTGGAAACTGTGCAAATATATAACCGATTACAAGTATTCATCTGCATCATTTTACTGGATGGAAAGTGAAGAGTGGGATTTTTTAACTCATTATGCTGCGGCTGTGGATGACTAGCGGGGTTTATTAGAGATGGTTCTTAAGGGTTGTTGGTGAAGAACACCAACAACGGCGGAATGTCCTTCATCCCGCTTTAAATTTTTTTGAATTATTCGGATTATATAAATGAAATAATTCAGATTTACTTAAAGCGGGATATACCTGCCTTTTCTATTTCCTCATTTTTCTTCCAAATCTAATTCTATTTTTGATATACCATCATTTTTGTATCTGCAAAATCTTCTGTTTGTAGTTTATACAAATAAATTCCAGTTGATATATTTTCCGGTTTAAAGTTAAATTTATATTCTCCCGATTCCTGATATGAGTTTACTAATGTTGAAATTTCTTTCCCCAAAATATCAAAAACTTTAAGTGTAACTTTGTTTTTTCTTGGTAAATAATATGATATAATTGTGCTAGGATTGAATGGATTGGGATAATTTTGGTATAACAAATATTTGTCCGGTATATTGCCAACTATTGGTGTTATGCCTACAAACTGTACATATTTAATTGTATAGTAGTCAACTCCAAATCCTGCATCCGAATTGCCCCCTGCTACATATACATTTTGGTTTTTATCAATAACTAGATCTATACCGCTCCCTGGATAACTAGCAAGCCATTGCTGCACACCGGATGTGTTATATTTTATTGTTGTAAAATAATTTGGATAATTAGGTGATGGCCCGCTGGCTCTCCCTGTAACATAGATATTCCCGACGCTATCAACTTTTACTGCTTTTGCTTCATCATAATTATTACCCATTCCGTTATGTGTCTTAACCCATTGTTGTGCACCCGATGAATTATATTTAATGGTAGCATAATCCCAATCAGTTAATATTAGGCTACGCCCTGTTACAAATACATTACCTTGTATATCTATATCAAGGTCGTTAATAATATCATTTATAACGCCAGTTCCAGTTCCATTATATGTAGCAAGCCATTGTTGTACACCTGCGCTGTTGTATTTTACAGTTAAATAATCGTCACCATTTGGTGCTCCAAAGATTGCTATACCTGCTGTAATAACATTATTATTAATATCTAATTTTATTTTCTTTAAGAAACCATTTATTCCGATATTAACCCATTGCTGCACACCATTTGAGTTATATTTTAAAGCTATTATCTTTGTCGAATTACTTGCATAACTTATTCCTCCAACTATATATACATCTCCATTATTATCTACAGCAATAGAATAAGCAACATCATCTAAATGATAAGGGCTGTCATATCTTCTCACCCATACACTGTCGCCATTTTGCGTATATTTAATTGTTGCAATATCATAGTTGATATTGTCTCCCTGACTTGCACCGGTTACATAAACAAAACCTAAATTATCAATAGCAATGGCATTGCTGATATGCCCGCGTATGCCTCCCCGATTATATCTTCTTACCCATTGCTGCACACCTGAAGAATTATACTTAATTGTGCAGTAATCATTAGTGCCATAACCTGTTCTTTCACTGGCACCAGTAACGTAAATGTTACCTTGAATATCAACACCTAGAGCAGTTGGCTGATCAATACTGTTAGAGCCGGCAGGTCTGTTAAAAATTGCTGACCACAGAAATATACCCGCAGGATTATATTTAACTGTACAGAAATTGGCGTTTTGGTCAGTAGTCTGTATCCAGCCTGTAACAATAATATTGTTAGATGTGTCAAGAGCCATAGCAACAACCATGTCATTCACAGTTCCGCCACTGTTGAACCTCTTAGCCCATTCCTGTGTTACTTGGGTATATATCTCTCCATTCAGCAGTATTATTTCAGCAGCCATCAGAAGTATTATCAGAAGTGTTTTAATTTTTTTCATAATAAAATTATTTTAATTATTTTCATGAAAACAATTACAGCGGTATAAACATCGTGGG
>RPQH01000191.1 GCA_003820375.1 Ignavibacteriota bacterium | reverse complement strand
TAATAAAATTAGCATCATATAATGTTGTACCGCCTGTAGAAGACGATACCCAGTTTGTTCCGCCGTTGGTAGTAATTAAAATAACACCGCTTGAGCTTGTTGGTGCATAAATATTATTTGCATTAAGTGCAAAAATATTATAAATAGAAGTAGTTCCGCCTGTTGGAATAGCAGTCCATGTTAAACCTGCATTAACAGTTTTAAGAACCGTTCCGCTTGTTCCGCCAATAAACCCTGTATTAGCATCAATAAAATGTATTCCGTAAAGGGTACCAGTAGAACCTGCAGAAGAAATAGAATCCCAGCTTGTACCGCCATTAGTGGTCCTTGCAATCCATCCTGAAGAACCGCAGACTAAACCTGTTGTCATGCTGAAAAACCAGCCGCTGTATAAGCTCTTGCCAAGCCCCCATGCCTGGGCACCGCCGGCATTTGCAAATACATTCCAGCTTGTACCACCGTTAGTTGTACTCATAAATGTACCTGCATAACCAATGGCAACTATATTAGTTGGAGAAAAAACTTTTACGTAACGCAGAGTATTGCCTTGTGGTTTTGGATGCATCCATTTCCAGTTCAGGTTATTCTGTCCGTAAATTGTGTTTAAAAAAATGAAAGAAAAAAGAAGAATTATTAGAAGCGTAAATTTCCTTTTCATGTTCATGACCTTTCTTATTAGAAATTGTAGTTAAAAGAGAAGAAAAAACCCTTAATTATCCTACACAAAAATATAAGAGTTCCTACTTTAATGTAGGTAATTTCCTACAAAGATATGAATGATTATCCTACTAAAAAATGATGAATGTCATGTTTTTACGGTACTTGCGATTATATGTCATGTTTTGGAATAATTGAAATGTCCGGCTTCATCTACCGTTATTTCTATCTTATCGCCTGAAATTACTTCACCTGATATTATTCTTTCGGAAAGTGGATTTGTGATGTATTTTTGAATAGTTCGCTTCAAAGGTCTTGCACCAAATGTTATATCATAACCTACCTTTATCAGCCAGTCTTTTGCATCTTCACTTACTGTAAGAACCATTTCATTATTTTTGTAAAGTATATTTTTTAATCCCTGGAGCTGCAGGTCAATTATCTGCCTTAACTCGTCATGAAGCAGCGGCTTGAACATTATAATTTCATCTATCCTATTCAATACTTCCGGTCGTATTTTTTCTCTTAAAAGGTCAAACAATTTTTCTCTTAATTGTCCTAAGATTTCTTCACGGTTTGTTTCATTTATAAATCTTAATTGGTCCTGAATAATATGCGAACCGATATTAGATGTCATTATAACAATTGTGTTTTTAAAATTCACGGTTCTCCCCTGCGAGTCGGTTAATATACCGTCATCAAGCAATTGCAGCAGAATATTAAATACATCGGCATGAGCTTTTTCAATTTCATCCAGAAGCACAACACTGTAAGGTTTTCTTCTTACCGCTTCGGTTAGCTGCCCGCCCTCTTCATATCCAACATAACCGGGAGGAGCTCCTATTAACCTGCTCACAGAAAATTTTTCCATGTACTCGCTCATATCAATTCTTATCAGGTTGTGTTCATCATCAAATAAATATTCAGCTAAAGCTTTGGCAAGCTCTGTCTTTCCTACACCGGTAGTTCCGAGAAAGATAAAAGAACCGATTGGCTTTGATTGGTCCTGCAGACCTGCCCTGCTTCTCCTGATTGCAAAAGCAACAGCACTCACAGCTTCATCCTGCCCTATAACTCTTTTGTGCAGGTTTTCTTCTATGTGCATAAGCTTCTCTCTTTCGCCTTCAAGCATTTTCGAAACCGGTATACCTGTCCACTTTGAAACTATCTCTGCTATATCTTCTGCATCCACTTCTTCCTTCAGCATCTTTTTATCTTTTTGAAGTTCATTCAGCTTATCCGATTTCTGTTCGAGTTGTTTTTCCATGTCAATTATTTTACCGTATCTTATTTCAGCAACTTTGCCCAGGTCACCCTGCCTTTCGAAATTATCTGCTTCAATTTTCAAATTCTCAAGCCCTTCCTTCATTTTCCTTATATCGGCAATCAATTCTTTCTCAAGCAGCCAGTGAGCACGAAGCTCATCTCTTAATGCAATATTTTCAGCAATTTCTTTTTCAATTTCCCTTAGACGTTTTGCAGTCGGATTTTCTTTTTTATTTGATTTCTTCTCTTCCATATTGCTAAAATAATAATTTAGTTCTTATCAATAAACATATATTTAGATAAGTATTCTATATGCATTTTAGTTTCTTATACAGAATTCTAATCATCATAACATAGAGGCATAGGAGTTTGCCTGCTACGCATTCCTTATACATCAATATTAATCGTAATTAACATTATTTCATATTTATACTGATTTTTCTACATAAATATTTGAGCTCGTTATTAATCACCAACTCTATAAATTCTTTAGTGCACTTTTCAGTACATATTTTTTTCGTCCATCGAAAATCTAACCAAATCCGTGAGTATCATTTTACAGCAATATTACGACATGCTATAATTTTACTCAGATATTACCAAATAACGGTTATTGCTGCTTATATAGCTATATAAGCAGCATCAGTATAATTTAATATAGTAATTACTAATTGTCAAGTTTTTGGTGAAAATAGTTGGATGTTAAGCACAATTGCGAGCGAAGCGTGGCAATCCCATCAATTTTAGCAGGATTTACAATTATAAGAAGTTAGATATCAGAGGTTA
>RPQH01000190.1 GCA_003820375.1 Ignavibacteriota bacterium | reverse complement strand
CCATATTTTATTTAGCAGTAACACGGTTACTGCACTCCATATTTTATTTAGCAGTAACACGGTTACTGCACTCCATATTTTATTTAGCAGTAACATGGTTACTGCACTCCATATTTTATTTAGCAGTAACACAGTTACTGCACTCCATATTTTATTTAGCAGTAACACGGTTACTGCACTCCATATTTTATTTAGCAGTAACACGGTTACTGCACTCCATATTTTATTTAGCAGTAACATGGTTACTGCACTCTATATCATTTTATAAGTACCATCCGTTTTGTTTCAATAAAACCATTTGTAGTCAAGGTATAAAAATATATTCCCGATGAATAATGACTTGCATCCCAATTAACTTCATAAGAACCCGGAGAAAGTTTTTCATTTACAAGAATAGTAATTTCTTTTCCGAGTAGATCATATATAACAAGTCTAACATCTAACATCTGACTTCTAACTTCTTGCGGTAAATCAAACTTTATTTTTGTAGCCGGGTTAAATGGATTGGGATAGTTTTGATATAAATTAAATTCAGACGGTATTTCGGATGAGATATTTTTTATTCCGATCACTTCACTCAACGGGCGTTTCCAGACTGAATAATTGTCTAATCCTGCAAATATAGAATTATCGTTAATTAAAAGTGCATTAATAAATTTCTGGCTGGGAAATCCTTCATTCGCAGCAGTCCAATTTGCACCTCCATCAGCAGAAATGAGTACCCCGTTTATATTCCCTATAAATAAGATAGAATAATATTTTACAAAAGCATCCGGAATATTATCGTTAATCTTATTCCAAGAATTTCCGTTATTAGAAGAGACAAATAATCCGCTGGTAATACCATTCCATCCGCCTGCATATATATTTTGATCTTCAACATAAATGTTCATAACTGAGTTACCGGAAAAATACGCGACCGGAGACCAGTTTGTCCCGTTGTTAGTAGAACGGAATAAACCATTACCAAATGTAGCAGCAAAAACATTATTTCCGGAGCCGGCTATTTTAAATATCTTTATATTGTCAAGTCCGATGGGCAGCCAGTTTGTGCCGTTATTGGTTGAACGGAATACACCTCCGGTATTGTTATCTCCTGCAAAAATCAAAGCACTGTTAGCGTAAATACATGAAAGCTGATTATCATCAAGACCAAGACTGTTCCATGTTGACCCATTATTTGAAGAAAAAAACACTCCATCATAAGTAGAAGCAGCATAAATTTTAAAATCTTTTACTGTAAAATCAGAAATAATTTTACCACCCAAACCGCTCTGTTTCCAATTGGCACCTCCATCTGAAGTTTTAAAGACCCCATTTGAAGCAGTTCCGGCAAACAGATATGTACCATCGCTAATAAAAGAAGTAACAGTTGGAGTTATTAAACCTGTAAGTGACCATATCATTCCGTTATCATTTGATCTATAAAATCCTGATGGTCCGCCTGCATAAACAACAGCACCGCTTCCATCCACAGCAATAACTTCCCTGTCATTTAAATTTGTAGGGTTCCATGTTGAGCCATTATCATTAGAAATAAATAAACCCCGTTTAGTAGCAGCATACATGATAGGTAATGAAACGCCAATAGAAAAAATTGTATCATTGGGCAGACCGGATTGAGCCCAATTAGTACCATAATTTGAAGATTTCCAAATACCGTTTTTAGTACCTGCAAAAATGATAGAGCCGGCAAATTTTATAGTATGAATATACTTGCCCGATAAACCGGCACCTGTCCAGGTTGTGCCATCATTTGAAGATATCCACATTCCATTTGACGTTCCTGCAAATAATTTCGAAAATTCCCATTCCAGGGAATATATAATATCTGAAGATAATCCTATTGATACCCAGTTTAATCCGGTGTTAGTAGACATATAAACACCGGTATTTGTTCCTGCATATTGATTAGTATTTGAACGCGTAAGCGAATAAACAGATTTATTATTAAGATCGGTTTGAATCCATGTTGCTCCATCATCAATAGAACGCTGAACACCGTTAGTGTTTAATCCTGCAAATACAATTGATGCGTTTGAAACAACAACTTTAACATTAGAACTTGAGCCAATTAAAGATAGCTTTGTCCAGTTTTCACCTCCATTTGTAGATTTATATAAACCACTGGATGTTGTACCTGCATATATATTTGTAGAGTTGCTGCGTAAAATGAACTGAACATTTCCTGCAAATAATCCGGCATTTTGAATCCATTGTGAGTTTATATCTGAACTGTATATGGAAAATATAAAAAAAAGAATGAATAGCAAAAAAATACGTTGTAGTTTCATGGCAAGTTAATTTATATTATTTTATAAATTTATTGAATCCGCTTTTTCATTAATTGGCAGGTAAAACGGTGTATAAATATAGCTTTACAACTTATTTAAAACAATTTAAAAACCAATATCCGGGTTAGTGTTTTGCTCACATCCGTCCAAAACGTTTAAATAAAAATTTATAACCCCCTCTCCTTGCGAAGCGTTCAGGAGAGGCTTAGGCGTCAAGTTAAGGATGAAGAGATTCCATCTTTGTTTCTTTCATGATTAACGCTCAATTAATTATCATTCTATAAAAGGAAAATTTTGATTAACCTGTGATTTAAAAGATGGAATCTCTATTTATCCGGTAAGAAGATGTAAGATAAAAAACTATCCCATAATATCAAATTAACAAGAAGTAAGAAACATCCAACACTGAGAGATTCCATCTTCAGATTCTCCATGTAAGTGTGAGTATTCTTTCGTAGAATAATAAGTAAGTAAAAATTCAATCCTTGAAGGAACAAAGATGGAATCTCTTCATCCTTAACTTGACGCCTGTGTGCTTACTCTGTGTTAAATTGTGATTGGCAAGGGGTAATAAGAAAATTAATGATTAGAGTTATTTATATGATATATACATAAATCGGGAAATAAGCATATCAATAATATTACCCCTTGTCTTTTATCTATTTCGAATTT
>RPQH01000189.1 GCA_003820375.1 Ignavibacteriota bacterium | reverse complement strand
CCTCCGCATTTTGAATAGGGGATAATTAATAAGATTAAAAAGCTAGAACCGCAGATTCCCGTACTGCCAGTGGCACATGCAAAATAGTGAAATGGTGAGATAGTGAAATAGTGATTAACTCTGCTGCTATATACTGTTATTGTCTCTCATGGATAATCTTTTACGTAAGAATAATTATCAATTGAGGACACTGGCAGAATAAGGAGATTTTTATAAACCTATGCTTCTAAATTTTAACTAACAGAAAAACTCATTTGAAACAGAACAATCTTTGTTTAATAATTTAGATTGGAAGCATTGGTTAATTGTAAATCTCAAATTATAACATTCATCATCGGTTAAATGGAGTTTTCAAGGGGTAATCCGTTAATTAAATTCTGGAGTTGTATATATAAAATATTCTATAATTTATGTTTATGCTAACCTATATCAGTAATCCCTTGTCTATGTGCAATTGTAAATCCTCCAATTCTTCATTCTTCACCTTTGCGGTCTTCGCCTGACTGCCTCCGGCAGTCGGCTAGGCGTGGAAGTACCCCGGCAAAAATCAGAGTTGGGGTGAAGTTCCTCCGTTATTGGTGTTTTACGTTAACAACTAAGTAAGGAGATTGGGAATAAATCGAACCATCAGTATCTGACACTATCCCTCAAAAATGTTTTTCATTATCTACTAACCAATCCGGTCATCGTCTCATTATTGACGCCCGCCTGTACGGGCAGGCATGTGGAAAAGCTCTACAAAATGACATGAGTTGGTCAGTTTTCAGGGTGAATTAGGGTTGTTTATTTGCAGACTTTGGGTTGTTTTCTGTACAAAGCCGGCTAAAAATTCATCAAAATCCCCATAACTGATTGCATTATAAGGGGATAACTCTGTCAGAGGTGTAAGATTTTCGATTTAAAAATTGCGATTGCGAGCCGGAATCGCCATATTTTCTTCAAAATAAATCTTCACTATTTCGTTAACCGGTATAGCTATATAAATTTATAATTAAACATATTTCGTCGCTGGTATTGGTAGATTAATGTGTTACTTTAAGTATTATCCGGCTCATTAAAGAATCATCCCCCTGGCCCTCCGGTAAACCGGATCTTCGAGCTTCGAAAGGGGAATCGCTTTCTATATTAATCTGATGAATCTGATAAATGTGACAAATCTGATAAATCTGCACAAAAACACTCAATACACTCTAAGGACTCAATACACTCCAAACTATTTTCACATAAAACTTGACAATTAGCTATGGCTATATTATTTTATAGTAGTGATATTTAGAATTTATCACTGTAAACAGTAATCGTTCTTTGTAAATATCGAAAAAAATAAAGCATGTCGTAATATTGTTTGAAAATGCTGCTAACGGATTTGGTTAGATTTTGAATGGTCGAAAAAAATATGTACTGAAAAGTGCACTTATCAGTTTATTGTTGCTCCAGATACTTCTTATCTTTCAAAATAAACTCAATAAGTGAATAAAGCACAACTGCATTCCATGTATGAAGGAAATTCAGTCTGCATTTCAGCAGGCGGTAATTCTTTGGATATATTAAAAGCTTTCCATAAGATACTTCTCTCTCAAGCTTATGCCATGGAATGAAAAGCTTCTTCTTTGCAATAAAAAATCTGACAGTTGTGTGAATTCCATCTTTAGTTACTATGCAGTTACCTGATTTAAATTTACCTCCGGCTTTAAGCTTTTCCAGTATTTCATTCACCAGGCGTTTTTTTACAGTGTGCCATAATGTATTGATGATGTTATCGTAAGTCTCTTCTGCATTATAGCCGTTTGTAAATATTTCCGATGGACCGAAAAATATTCCCATCTTTTCATTTTTGTTATTCATCAGCTCAATTTTGTAATACTTCCCGGTTTTGACGCCATGAAAAATTTTCATCTGCATAATACCATGCCGCATTGCTGTAACTTCATAACTGTACATAGCGCGGTCATCAAATACAATCAGCTTATCATCAACGCTGATATGCCTGCCTTTAATATCAAGAATATCTCTTTTTACTTCGGCGGCAAAATAATGTGCACTATTTGTAATTATTCTGTTCATTCTGAATTTTTTATAATCCTAATAAAGTTATTGACAATCCCGATAAACAAATTGAAGCACCTGCAATTGCATGGGAATATCTTTCAAACTTCCCTATACGGACAAAGCTTGTTCCCCATATTGATATTAATACAACTGACAGCATTGTAAAAATTGTAATTACTCCAAATACCACAACTACAGAAACAAGACCAATATTGCTGTGAGTTGCAGCAGGATACATTAATAACGGTATTAATGGCTCACATGGTCCCAAAACAAATATTGTGAAAAGAATCCATGGAGTTAATGACTTTTTCTTATTCTGCTGTGAGTGAACGTGTTCGCCTTCGTGAGTGTGTTCATGTATTTCCGGCTTTCCTTCTTCATCAATATGAAAATGCCTGTGTGGTTTATTCATATACGCTTTTTTCATTCCCCACACGAAATACAAAAATCCGAAAGCAATAAGCAGCCATGCTGCAATATTACCTCTTGCTGATTCAAGATTTACAAGCTCTGATAAAGCAACACCGAAACCAATACCAAGTAATCCAAGAATTACCGAACTCATTACATGCCCGAAACCGCATAAGACAGTTATACACATTGTCTTTGCAATTGACCAATTACCTGATCTTGCCATTACAATAAAAGGAAGATAATGGTCGGGACCAAAAATAGTATGGAAAAAAGCTATTGAAACAGCACTTGCAAGTAATATTGATAATTCGTAGCTCACTGATTAGATTTATATTCTTTACAAAATTAGTACAGTTTACAAAGCTAAAAAATGATATTTATCATATAGAAGTAAATAAAAAAAGAGGCTGTCTCAAAAGGATAGCCTCTTTTTTTTATTATTTTTTATTAAAACAATGAAAAATAAAGAACATAATAAATAGAAAGAAGGTTATTAAGTTATAAACATTTTTATTT
>RPQH01000188.1 GCA_003820375.1 Ignavibacteriota bacterium | reverse complement strand
CTGTCCCTTATCTGAGTATTATTGGCAAACTCCGGCAATAATACTTTAATGGCAACTTTTCTATCCAGCTTCATATGGTTGCCGAGATAGACAGTACCCATACCGCCTTCACCGATTACAGTTTCGATTTTATAACTAAGTATTGTAGTATTTATCATTTGTGATATTAATTAACTTTTCAATTGATATTATTGTCTTTTAATTTATTTATCAGAATTCAGGAACAGGAATTTTTAATTTTTCATTTACAAATATTCCATCATTTTGTATTTCGATTGTTTCAATATGTGTATTGAGCTGATACCTTTTTACTGTTTCTTTCATCAGGTTAATTACAGCAAGTTCTCCTTCAACTGTTCCGATTATCAAATAATCTTTATATTTTTTTAGAATTGAAATAACATCATAACCATCATGCCCGATAAACATAATGGAATACTGCTTGAGGACTGTATTATAATGTTCAACCACTCCATCGTTAAACCCAATGTAATAATTCTCATTATCTCTTATTAAATCAGAATATACTTTTTCTGAAATGATTTTCTTGAATATGTTTTCATAATTATTACACTCTGCACTATATTTTTGAATTTGAAGTTTTCCGGAATCTATTTTATCATTTTCCAGAATCCAGTAATAATTTGCATATTTACAGTTTTCTTTATTATTTACTAAAAACGAAGAATCAACATAGCCATAATGATATTTTATGATATCCAGAAAAGCTTTTTCTTCTGAAAATGAGATATTGGGATAATTACTACTTGAATCCAGTATCATAGGTAATTCGGGACAACCGCAATAGTTAATATCCAGGTTAATTATTTCTTTCATTACCGGATTAAATAAATACAAATGATTTGTAAACATCGGACATCTTCCATTCCCGCCGCTGAATCCTTCAAAGAAAATATCATTATGGTCTGAAAAATTAATAATGCCAACGCTATGAAATCTTATATAATCTAAATCGGGGAATTCTGTTATTATAGAATCTTTGTTGAAAAAACATACTTTTCCTTCATTTATACTGTAATCATTTTTATTTTCATCGTATTTTTCTATCCAATTTTTTAACCAAAAATTCCCTTCATAATCACCTAACTCTGATAAATCTATCTTTAAAGTATCAAAATAATTATATGAACCATCTTCGTATTTATAAATCCATTTAACATTTTTCAGCAGGCTATCCTGAGCAAATAAAAAAGAAATATTAATTAATAAGACAGATATGAGTAATATTTTTTTTATTTTCATTAAATATCTATTCTTTATTTCAAATTAATTATTTTCCGCATACCACCTTCTTACCACAAATGATTTCGGCTGAGCATCATCCCATTCATCCATAGGCTTTCTATCATTCTTTATAAATTTACTTATCACCGTATGGAGGTCTTTCTTTATTACTCCCCAGGCACTATGCGAGCTTTCAATAGTTGTTTTATTATCATACACTATTATAACATGACCTTTCCACACGATTAGATCCAGCGGCTGAAGCTTATAAACTATTTCATCTGCACTTAGCCCGGCTATTTTAATGGGTTTTCCAAAATAAACAAGCTGGTGTGTATTACGCGGAGTGTACCCGTTTGTGGCTTCATAAATTAACCCGGAGCAATCAACTCCCTTTAATCCCCATTCAAGCTCATCCCTTTCATCAAGCGCACCGGCAGGTTTATAGAACTCAAACATCTTTGAAACACCGCCAACATTATTGCCGCCCCATACATACAATGCTCCTTCATTTGCATCAAAATATTTGTATATATCCGCTTTTGAAGGAAGTACTATCTTCCTTTCAACCGGCTTAACTGTTGTTGTATCAACAAATCTTGAATCAACAAATAACTCTAATCCCAGTTCGGGAATATCATAATCATGTGCATATATTTTATAAATCTTATGATTCCCTCTGTCTATTGTACCTGTAACTTCAAAGACGGAACCCTCATATGCTACATATTCGAGCTCTTTTATCAATCCTGTAGGACTCTTTTTCAAAGTTTTACCGTCTGCACCTCCATATACCTGTTCAAAATCACCTGTGCTAAGCACAGGTGTAGGATATTTAGCAACAGCGTACAGCTTTTTATCTTTATTTATATTTTTATCCACTATTACTTCCTTACTGCAGCCTGAAATGATAAATAAAATGAAAGCGAATAAACAATATTTTATTTGCAAAATAATATTATTCTCCAATTCCAACAGAATATTTCATTTCTTCAAAAATAATTTTTATATTACCGCTGCTGTCTTTTCTTAATTTCATTGTTTTCTGCCCGTCATCTGTATACTTCGCACTTGAATATACCTGTCCGAACTCAACAGTAGCAATGCCGTTTTCTTTATTAATTTCTTTAACTGATATGCTGTACAAACTAATATTCAGGTTAACTGCAGTTTCATACATTTTTGCTCTATCGGTTGACCACTCGGAATAATTCATGTAACTAGCCTTGCCGCTTTTTGTCCGTTTTATTCCCTGGAAATCTGATGAGTATAATCCAAGGTATTGTGATATACTTTTATTGTTCTGATATGATGTCCATAATTCGAGGAATTTATTTATTTCCGCTTCGGTGATAGGTGTTACAATGTTTTTTGTATTTACATCCGTCTTTATTACATCACTTCCTTTATTAAATACCAGGAATAAGATTAATATTACAACTACAAGTGCAGTTCCTCCAAACAAAAATGGTATTAATTTATTTTTAGATGCAGGCTGAACGTAAGTCTGCTGCTGCACGGGTTGTTCAAATACTGTTCTGTTTACCGGTACTTGCTGAATTACGGTTTTGCCTGCTCCCTGTGTTTGCATCTTAACAGGAGCAAGAAAGTTTATTGCCTCTTTAAACTCTTCACAGCTCTGAAATCTGTACTCCGGCTCTTTTGCTGTAGCTCTGCATATTATTTGATCAAGCTTGTCTGATATGTTTGGTATATATGCCCTAATTGATGGCAGCGGCTCCCTTACTATTTTTGTCTGTATCTCAAATTCACTCTCTGTGGTTGTGTTATATGGCAATCTGCCCGATAGTATCTCAAATAATGTGACTCCTAAAGAATATATATCACTTCTTAAATCCACTTCTTTACCCATCACCTGCTCCGGACTCATATATATTACTGAACCCATACGTG
>RPQH01000187.1 GCA_003820375.1 Ignavibacteriota bacterium | reverse complement strand
ATAGCACATAACCTATCAAAAATAGCAGCATAAGAATCTCATCTTCTGCCCAAATCTTAAATAACAAAAAACTAGAACCGCCTCAACAAATAAAAAAGAGGCTATCCTTTTGAGACAGCCTCTAAAGGCAAATTATGTCTTTGTTTTTTAGAAATTTACAGTTATATTACGTTGTTGCAAATTCTCTTCTTCCGCTACAGCGGATTACTCTTCTGGAAATCTAGAGATAATAGAATGAACGTATTTATGGAAAAATGTTTACTATTATTCTAAATAAAATGAAATGCTGTACTGATAGACCTCCATAAAAATAAAAATATTATAAATATGTATTTTATAATAATATTTTTTTTAAAAAAATAACATGAAAACTTATCGTAAACATATTACCCTCATTGCTTTATTATTTATTTTTAGTTTATTATTTCAGTCAAAAGTTTACACACAATGGGACGTAATAAGCACTATTAATACAACATCTTTAAATTGTGTAAAATTCTTTGATTCAAATACCGGATTAACTTGCGGTGCCGGTGGGATTTGGAAATCTACGAATAGCGGCGTTAATTGGACAAATGTTCAGACAGCATCGAATTTATATTCAATTTCATTTCCTGTTTCAAATACCGGATACTGTGTTGGTGATAGCGGGGCTGTATATAAAACAACTAACAACGGAATTAATTGGGTATTTATTGGAAGCCCTACAGTAAATAACTTATATGGAACAAGTTTTACAACCGAAAACATTGGATATGCCGTAGGACAAAATGGAATAATTTTAAGAACGCAAAATGGCGGTTCAACATGGAATTCTCAATTTAATCCAATACCTGAAGCATTATACGCAATATATATGAAAAATGCGTCAACAGCATTTGGTGTCGGTAGCACAAATGCAGAACGTTATATTTCAACAGGAAATAGTGGAATGAATTGGATTTATACGATTAATGTAGGTGGAAATAGTTTAAAAGCATTAGCTTTATTCAATACATATAAGTTGGAGGTAGTAGGCACAAATGGTTTAATTCGCTATTCCACTAATGCTGGTGGGCAATGGTCATTAATCAATAGTGGTACAAGTGCCCAGCTTAACAGTATTGTCTTTCCGGATACTTCAAACGGGTACATTGCAGGTAATAGTGGAATTATTCTTCGATCTACTAACAGCGGGTTAAACTGGCAGCAACAAACTTCAAGTACTTCATATAATCTTAAATCTATAACTTTTATTAATACTACATCAGGTTGGGCTGTAGGACAAAACGGAATAGTAATAAGAACAGGAATACCTGTAAGCATAATGCCAATAACTGGAAAAGTACCTGAACAATTCAGAATTTACCAAAATTATCCTAATCCGTTTAATTCAACATCTAAGATTATATTTGAACTACCTAGAATAGGCAATATCTCTATTGATTTAATTTCAGTTGAAGGGAAAATACTTGACAATCTTTTAGATAATTTATTAACACCTGGAAAATATTGCATTATACTTAACGCAAATAATTATTCAAGTGGAATATATTTTATTAAAGCAATTTATAACAAAAACATTTTTTCAATAAAATTAATGTTAATTAAATAATTTTTTTAAACTAATTAAAAATGTAAATGAAATATATATCAAAACTTATAATTATAATATTTGTTTGTAACTTCTTTTTTTTAACATATAGTTGTAAAGACTCTGTTCTACCAATTCTTAACATTCAAGAAAATAAAAAGTGTAATATTGAATATGATTACGAACTGAACGATATATGGATAAAATCTTATTCGGAAAATACAATTAAACATGGTTTTTCTTTCATTGTAAATGGAAACAATACAAATTTGGCATTAAGAGATATACGTTTTGTTACTTCTGATGGATGTTTTATTTTACAAGCTATGAAAAATATGACTGATACAGTAAGAAATTTAGCACTAACCGTGCCATATTACTTGTGTGCTGGCTGGGATTTTTCCTTTCCATTTTCAGGGGATGAAATAATAGGTATATCCTCTCATACTGAATGGCATGGGGATGGTTGCGGTGGTCTACCATTTGGCAATTGGGCATATATCTTTAAAAGCAATATCGATGCAAATTGTAGAACACATGGTTTAACAAATCACGAGACATCTGCATATAATAGTACAATTATACATGAACTTTGTCATCAAATAGGCAGAGTTATGGGTGATTCAGCTCATATTATTCATGATGGAGTTGACTCTAATAAGTGTCCTTTATGGGATTATTGGACGCAAGAATTATTAGATACATTAAGGCATGATGCCAGAGGTTTTCTTTTGTGCCCAATACATACAGCAAGAGTTACAAACGGACCTGAATTGACTAATATTTCCATGGAAGAAAGGAAAGCCAATATAATATCTTCAAACGATACGGATCTAAGGATTTCTTTAGTTAAAACGGAATTCAAGGAGTATGAGCCAATACTTGTACGATTTGATTATATAAATAACCATAATAAAATAGATACTTTATATAATGATTTTTTACAAATTCTAAATAAATCTCTAAAATTTTATGTTACCTCAGAAAATGGAAACGTTTACGAAAAAGAAATATTTGAATCACCATTCTTTTTAATTATATCACCACAATTTTTCGTTAAACCCGGGGATACTTTCTCAGCTAGTATGGTACTTAATTATAATATTGGTGAACCAATAGAATGCGAAAATAGATATTTTAACTATTTTGGGTACTTCAAGCCAGGTAATTATAAATTTTACGCGCACGATGTTATAGGAGGCATGCAACTAAAGACAAATGAACTTACATTTAAAGTTGAGAATATTAATGAACAAGATAAAAAAGTTTTGGATTTATTGAGAAACAAAAGATATGATGAAATATTTAGTAATTATTCTGCAAATACGTTTAGTGAACATGTCTTAGCAAGATATTGTGAAATAGAAATATATCCTATAGAAACATGGCATAATGATATACAAAAAATTAATTCTGCTTACTTTGATTTTGTGAACAAATATCCTAATTCTCTATACAATATAAATCTTTCCTTTATCGGTGGATATTTCAATAAAGTTCTAAATTATAACCCCAGTGCTATAAGTATTATAAATAATTTGAAAAATAATACAAATAGTAAGCTTATTGATAATTTTGTTGATAACCATTCAATTAAGGAAAGATT
>RPQH01000186.1 GCA_003820375.1 Ignavibacteriota bacterium | reverse complement strand
TCAAATTCATCGGGATGCTATGAATAAAATGGCGATTATGTGAAGGAAATGCGGTTTATTCCGAAAAATAAAACTTCACTATATCATTAACTAAAATAGCTATATGAATTTATAATAGTGTATATTTTGTCGCTGGGGATGGAGGAGTTAAAGTAATACTTGAAGGCATTTCCGGCTTATTTTATTCACATCCCGGTCTAATCGCATATTGATTCTTCTAACTTCTAACCTCTGATATCTAACTTCTTATAATTGTAAATCCTGCAAAAATTGATGGGATTGCCACGCTTCGCTCGCAATTGTGCTTAACATCCAACTATTTTCACCAAAAACTTGACAATGAATAATCACTATATTAAATTATACTGATGGAGCTTATATAGCTATATAAGCAAAAGCAACCGTTCTTTGAAAATATAGGGATGAACTAATGCATGTCGTAATATTGTTTGAAAATGCTGCTCACGAATTTGGTTAGATTTTTAAAGGTTCAAAAAAATATGCATTGAAAATGGGATGATTTAAAAAAATTGAATATTTAGTTACTTTATGCAAAATTATAATCATTTAATCATAGTTAATCTGTGGTTCAGGTTTCTTAAATTGCATTTAATTATGATGAGTAATGTAGAAATTAACTCATGATATTACGTTATTTATATCATTGAATTACTGGTTTTCTTGCGATAACTTGTAAAACTAAATTAACATTTTACGATGCAAACTTACCATAGTGTCATTTTACCTGCTTGCACCGTCTAAAGCCTTGGAGCATATATGAAATATTTCATTTGCCCTGCCCTTTTATTTTTGCTAATCTCCTTTAATCTTATTTTTTCGCAGGAGAATACTGCCGATAGTACTTTAATACAAAATACTGTCTGCAACATTTCCGGATATGTATATGATGATTTAACGAGGCTTCCTTTAAACCAAACCTCAATAAAAATTATCAATCTGTCAGATACTGCAATATTTAAAGGAACCGAAACGGATTCAACCGGTCATTTTGTGTATAATGATATAAGCAGCGGTTCTTACAAACTGGAAGTATATCAAACAGGATTCGGCAAATATATAAAAAGCCCGGTAACAATAGATTCAATGAATGCTAATTTGTCATTAGATACTATATTTCTAAAAACCGATTCTCCTGTTACGGAACAAATAGATGTAGAAGGAGAAAAAGGTCTTTTGCAGTTCGGACCTGACAAGAAAATCTTTAATGCGGAAAAAAGTATTGTATCAAAAGGTGAAAACGCACTTGACCTGCTTAAAAAAGTACCACTTGTTTCCGTTGATGTTAATGATAATGTAAAGTTAAGAGGCAGTGCAAATATTAAAATTTTAATAGACGGTAAAGAATCGGTTTTCTACCGTAACCTGAAACAGCTTCCTGCTGACATGATTAAAACAGTTGAGCTCATAACAAACCCTTCAGCAAAGTATGAATCGGAAGGCGTTTCAGGAATAATAAATATTGTGCTGAAAGATAATGCAGGATTTGGCATAAACGGTAATATTTATTTAAGTGCCGGTTCAAAAGATAAATACTCCGGCTCTCTGAATATCAATTTAAAAAAGGGACCTTTAACCTTTTTTACTAATTATTACAGCGGATTTTACAGATACACTTATAATGCATCCAGTTCAAGAGCTAACCTTATAGCTCCGATATCTACTCTTAATTCAACATCAGCAGGAGGTAATAAAAGCAAGTATCATTATTTATCCGGTGGATTTGAATATGAAATAAATAAAATACATACCCTTACATTTGATGGTTCTTTTTCACCTTACAGCAAATATACAGGTTCTGATAAAAATGAATGGAATTCTATAAACAGCTCAAATTACAAAACCTCATCATCTCTGCGGAATAACAATTACAGCGGTGAAGGCAAAAGCTATGCACTTTCATTGGATTATACGGGTAAGCTTGATACTAATGAAAGAGAGTTATCGGGCAATATTTCTTATACTGAATGGTCAAATGATTTTAATACGAATCAGGTAAACACAAATTATGACTCGCTGAACACTCCTGTTTATTTCCCGATGCTTCAAAATGATGCAAGAAATAACAAAAGCATTAACTATTCTGCCCGTTTAGATTACTCGCATCCTTTCAGTAAGGGAACATCAATTGAAACAGGAATTAAAGGTATTTTAAGAATAAACGAAAATGAATTTGTTTCCGATACACTGAATAACAGTATCAACCTATTCCAGACCAATGCAAGTGTGTCAAATAATTTTAAATACACAGAGCAGATATATTCACTTTATGGCTTGTTCGCCAGCAAGATAAAAAATTTCAGCTATAAGCTTGGGTTTCGTTTGGAACAAACAGTAACTAAAGGTGAATTATTTACAACAGGCGATGTATATAAAAAAAATTACCTGAGCTTATTCCCCACTGTTAATATATCATATATGCTTCCCGGAATGCAGCAAATACAGGCAAGCTACAGCAGAAGAATAAGCCGTCCCAATATATGGCGAATAAATCCTTTCAAAAACCAGTGGGACCCGTATAATATTTTCAAAGGAAATCCCGATCTTAAACCTGAATACACTGATTCATATGAGTTAAGCTATATACTCTACTGGAATAAAATATCGGTTACTCCGTCTGCTTTCTACCGGTATACCCATGACCTGACCTCCCGTTATACATATTTATCGGACAGCAATATAACGGTATCGACATATAGAAATCTTTCAAGCTCAAAATCATATGGATTAGATATTATGACTAACTCGCAGATATTCCCATGGTGGTCTTTGAACGGAACATTTAGCTTTTACCAGCTTGAGCTTGAAGGTGATAACATTGATAATTATGTAAGTGAAAAAGATTTTTCATGGAGAGCAAACCTGACAGCATATTTCAATTTTCCAAAAATAATTAATATTCAGTTATTCTATAACTACTCGGGAAAACGTATCAATGCTCAGGGTGAAACCAAAGCATCCCAGTCACTCGATGTTGGCATTAATAAAGGATTTCTTGATGATAAACTGTGGGTTAATCTTAATGTTAGTGATGTGTTTAAGCTTAATAATTATGATTCATATATAAATGGAACAGGTTTTACACAGTCTTATACAAGTGATTATGATTCACGTGTTGCATACCTGACTGTTTCATATATGTTTGGTAAACAGGACCAGCAGCCAAAGAAGAAAAAAAGAACTGAAAATATAAACCAGGACCAGAATAACCAGGGAGATGATGGACTGAAGTAAGTTTGTTAAGTTCTTTAAGTTTGTTAAGTTTGTTAAGTTTGTTAAGTTTGTTAAGTTTGTTAAGTTTGTTAAGTTTGTTAAGTTTGTTAAGTTTGTTAAGTTTGTTAAGTTTGTTAAGTTTGTTAAGTTT
>RPQH01000185.1 GCA_003820375.1 Ignavibacteriota bacterium | reverse complement strand
CTATGAATAAAATGGCGATTATGTGAAGGAAATGCGGTTTATTCCGAAAAATAAAACTTCACTATATCATTAACTAAAATAGCTATATGAATTTATAATAGTGAATATTTTGTCGCTGGGAATGGTGGAGTTAAAGTGATACTTGAAGTTCTTCCGGTTCATTTAAGAATCATCCCCCTAGCCCCTTCGAAAGGGGGAATTGTTTTCTATATTAATTCTCTAATATTAAAAATCCCGGTTCTGACATGTTTTTAATGGGTAATTAAACTATTTTTAGTTAAAACTTGACAATAAGCTAAAGCTATATTATTTTATAATAGTGATATATAAAATGTATCACTGTTAGTAGTAATCGTTCTTTGATAATTTAGAATTGAATTAGAGCGTGTCGTTCTAAAGATGGAAAATGCTACTCACGGATTTAGTTAGTTTTTGAATGGATGAAAAAAATATGTATTTAAAAATGCACTGTTCCTTACAAACTCTACGAGCTCTATGAACTCTAAGAACTCTCAGAACTCTCAACTCCCTTTGCTACTATCATTGTTACATCATCGTGGATTGGTGTGCCGTTGCAGAAGCGGAGGACTTCATAGATAAGTGCAGATGATATTTCGGCTGATGACCTGTTTTTACTATGTATTACTGTTTCTATTATTCTCTCCTGCCCGAAAAACTCGTTCCTGTTATTTAATGCTTCTTCCAGCCCATCGGTATATATTAAAAGCACATCATTTTCTTCAACCTTTGCAGTACGCCATTCATATTTCTGGTCAGGCAAAACACCGAGTATTAAACCTGTTGCATGAAGCTGTGTAACATTATTGTCTTTATCAACAACTACAGGAGGATTATGACCTGCATTAACATAATAAAGCATTCTTTCAGCCGGAACCCAAATTGCCATGAAAAATGTAATAAACTCATACGGTGAGGTATTTTTATATATAAGGTCATTAACCCTGGATACAAAATCATTAAGCTTATCACTTAAGTGAATACCGAGCCTAATAGATGCCTGGAGGTTAGCCATAATCATAGCCGCTCCCGCACCTTTACCGCTAACATCGGCAACAACAATTGCGGTATTGCCGTCATCCATATTTATAATATCGAAATAATCACCGGCAATTTCATTACATGGCCTGCACTCTCCAACAAGCTCAAGTCCCTTTACATGCGGTATCTCCTGCGGCATAAGTTGTTTTTGAATCTTCCGTGCCATCTCAAGCTCTTTATCCATCCTCTTTTTATGGATATACTCAGACTGCAGGTTCATATTCTGCAGTGCAATTGCCGCCTGGTTTGATGCCTGTGTGAGTATATCTAGGTCTTCAGCAGTATAATCTTCGGCATTGTGTTTTTTACCGACATTTAAAACACCAATAAGCTCACCGCGAGATATCATTGGCAATGTAACGGAAATATCATTACTTCTCGCCCATTCAAATTCCTTTTCATTCACATTAAGCCGTGAACGCTCCGTTACCTCATCCCAGAAGAACTTATCACCGTCTTTTATTCTTTGGAGTACACTGTTTTGTTCATTCCTGTAAAAAGGAATATCCGGAGAATTTCCGTTAGCGGCAAATGCAACAGGAATGATAGGATGAATCCCGGTAGTCTTTTTTATCCACAATGCAAGGTCATCGAGCAGGTCACTTGATTCAATATAACCCGAAATATTATGGATAAACTGCTTGAGTGATTCGGTATATTTTGTTCTTTCGGGATAGAATTTTTCATCCAGCCAGCGAAGCAATCTCTTATTAAGCGGTGTAAACGTAAGAGATACAAGAAGCACAAAAATAATAATCAGCGTCGGGTCAGTTATATTGAAAATATTAATCCATGTTTGAACGACAATAAATATCAGGAACAGATACAATGACAACAACGCCATTGTACCCCCAATATACCGTATCCTTTTTTTAAGAGCAGTCTGTGTTTCAAGAAGCTTATTCTGAAAGAAGCTGTTTAAAAATGTAAACGGGATTATTAATCCTGCAATTTCGCCTAATAAGAAAATTGTAAAGGTGATATACCTGAGCGTTAGCTGCCCCGGCATCAAAAATTGCACGGCAAATATTATTATCCAGCCCATTCCTATAGCTATAGCGCCATACCTGATGCCCGTTGACATGAGCTTAATCTGCCTTTGTTCCAGTGCAGTAGTAGCTTGTTTAGTATTATAACCCAGAAGCAGTACACCAGCGGTCATATTAATAAATATTAATGCAACAACCACAAAAGGATTTATAGAAAGGTTAAAGATTGCTGAAAGTGCAACAATAATCGGCAGCAGGAATATGAATATATACGAAATTAATTTATTCTTCTGGTAGAATGGAAACGGCTTGGGAAAAGAGACAAACAAAAACAGCCAAAAACTTGAAGCAAAAATTGCAACAAATGCCATTATTGAAAACAAATTATAAAAATATAAATATTTGGAAACAAACGTATCAACCTTCACGGAAAAACTGATGGACGAATACATAAAGCTTCCAAAACAGAAACAGAAAAGTGCAATAAGAATAGTTTCTCTTGAGTACGGGCTTTTAATCAAACCCCAGAAACCGACAAGGACATATGAAAGCATAAGTATTGCAGGTATCATCCGGAACAATACTTCAAGAAATTTATCGTAGAACGGAGCAGGAACAAACTCCAGCTCAAATGTTTTTGGAATGCCGTTTTTAAGTATTGTTACCTGTGCTTTTTTTCCAAGCAGTGGTTCGCCGTAATAATTATTAAAATCGAAATCTTCCCGCTTCAGCTTAAGGTTATTTATCCTTGTAATAGTATCACCCGGCACAATGCCATGCCTTGCAGGTGAATATTCATTTGAAACCGAAGTAACGACCTGTAACGAATCACTTCCCGGAATCCACTCTTCATCGAAGCCAAGAATTCCAAACCTGTTAGCAACAGTTATATATCCCAGTGAGTGTGCAAATGCCAATATAACGAATATGAGAAGAAATATTCCTAATCCCCTGACAAAATAAGATATTATTTTCGAAAATTTCTCTTTCATCTTTTAACTGGCTGTAACTTAAAAAGAATTTAATAAGATAAGTTCAATTCGTAAATGGTAAAAGGAATCACAAGGAAAAATGTTTTGAAACCCAGATTTACCCAGATTAAAAAGCTGAACCCCAGATTTACCCTGATTAATATGATTAGAATGATTAAGAAACTTGAACCCCAGATTTACCCTGACTAATATAATTAGAATGATTAGATCTTTTTTTGATTACAAATTTAAAGAATATATAAGATATTTTAATAAAACATATATTAAAAAGAATTTGTTATTTAGGACTAAAGTCCGAATAGGGGTGTGTTAATTCCACGGGCTAAAGGCCGTGGTTACTCTTTCAAAGTGGTTACTCTTTCAAAGTAGTTACTCTTTCAAAGTGGTTACTTTTTTGTGATTATTTCTAAAAGCGCTTTTCTTTGTGAACTTCGTATTCTTTGTGAACTTT
>RPQH01000184.1 GCA_003820375.1 Ignavibacteriota bacterium | reverse complement strand
TTTATTCTACTTCGCATAGCAAACTCTAATATTTTACTAAATCTAAGATTATATACATTCTTTAAAAAGGATAAATCAAAATATTATGTTCAGGTTCTGTAATACCTTGCAGTAAATAACGTAAATTATTCAGGTATAATAATAAACGATTAATTGATCCAAAAAAGGCAGGTCGCTTAAAACCTGCCTTTTATAACCTTAATGTATGCTCACTTTATTAACACCATCTTCTTCACAGCGGTAAAATTATCCGTTTCTATCTTATAGAAATATACTCCGCTTGCAAAGCCAGATGCTTCCCACTCTACATTATAGCTTCCTGCATTTTGTTTCTGATTTACAAGTACTGCTATTTCCCTTCCGGTAATATCAAATATCACAAGCTTAACATTACTGCTCGCTGCTAATTGATAATTGATAATTGTTTTTGGGTTGAACGGGTTTGGATAGTTCTGTGCCAGTTTAAACTCCCGGGGAAGCTCTGTTGAAATTTTCTGCCTGCCAATTGGGTAGTTAACTTCCAGGCAAAGATTCGGTAATGATGCCTGTACCAAACCTGTCGTAATATTTGTACATCCGTCGCCGGAAGCAAGGTCTGCATGTTCGTGAAATACTCTATTGGATGCAGCCGTACTCCTGACAGTTGAATTATTGGAAAAATTATTATTGTTGAAACAAATTTCTATCAACAAATTTTCACCTGTGTAATTGAAAGGTGTCTGGAGGTTTATATATTGTATTCCCGTTCCCGGTACTGTATAATTACCCGAATATACTTCCGTCCATCCGGTTGATATAAATGAAGGTACAGTTGTTAAATTTGTGTTCTGCATTTTTATAGTGAAACCGTTCAATACATTGGGAGATGCGAACACTACATCAAAGCCTATTCTCAATATCGTTGTTGTGCCTGTTCCGATTTCAGCTGCAGTGTAAAGCATATCTGTTCTTGAATCCATAAAGAAAGAATAGAACGGGTATCCTACTTCCGTTATGCCTGTACCAATACATTTGGTAACAACATTTGTTATCTTGAATGAATATAAAGCTGTTGAATCTTTATTATGGTTAGACGAATTATCCTGTGCAATAATTCTATAATATATTGAATCCCCTATCTGCACCTGTGATGTATCTGAATTAAAATTTGCCTGGAAAATAGATGCTGATGTATTTATTAATTTAAATTGTTTAATTCCTTCTGTTGTGCTATTCTTATACCAGCTTACCCAGCCTGAATCAATGCCTATATTATCTGTAATTGCTGCCGTAACCTGAACAGGCCATAAAAGCCTTGGAACCTGTAAAATAGGAGTATGAACAATTACCGGTTTTGATATGTCAGATGATGCTGTGAAAGTATAAAGTGTTCCCGGTGCACCTGTTGGTGCAGTTACAACCCTGCCTGCATTATCAGCGGTTCTGATATAATACCTGTAAGTAGAAGTATTTCCGTTACCCGGAATATTTGCTGTCCAGTTTTCACCTGATGAATTAGTCATCTGGATACTATCAGTAATATTAGGATTGTTCCTTGACCAGAATACTTTTGTAAATGCCGGGTTGATAGGAGAACCTGCAGGGTTAATTGTACAGTTCACAGTATAAGGACCTGCCAGGTTTTCAGTATTCGGAAGCGGTGTATGAGTAATGGTAGGACCGATATCAAAAGATGTCATCCATGCCTGGTAAATACCTGTAGAGTTATCAGCCCATATCATCCAGACTTTATTATTCCCCGATGTAATTCCGATATAATCTCCCTGGTATCCGACACCCAGACCGGTGATGGGAGCCGGAGTGTGTAAATGGTCGCTGATTTCAGTATCTGTCCATGTTGTACCGCCATCGATTGAACGTGACATATATACCTCTGCCTGGCTTGTAGTGACTGTCCTGTCATCGTAATAAACAATATTTATTCCGCCCTGCTCATCCACCCTGATAGCAGGGAACCATTGGTATTTTCCATTATTAACCGGGTCCTGATTAACCCTTATACCTGCTGACCAATTTAATCCTCCATTTGTTGAACGGTGTAAAATAACATCCGGGTCTGAACCTGCAGGGGCAAGGCTTTTTTCTGCTGTTACAATGTATATCCATCCATTCCTTGGTCCGCCCGAACGGTCAACATCTATTCTTGGAAAACCATTAACCCTGATATTATTCTTATTTGAGAAGTTTCCCCTGATACCGTTCATATCATAGGCATTTTCTGTAACTGTCCAGTTTACCCCGCCATTTGTTGATTTGGCAAATCCTGCAAAATCTTCAGTAAAAGGGGCATTTGAAATGGGAGCTGCCCAGCAAACATAAACCACGCCGCCGGGACCTATTCTTATATCCGCACCCTGTGAATAATGTCCTGATGCAGGTGTGTTTATTACTAAGGGTGCAGTCCAGTTTATACCACTGTTTGTCGTCCGGGAAATTGCGATAGCAGGAATAGTAAGCCATAATGACCAGACACAATAAGTTCTTCCGAAATACGGGCTTGACGGGTCATCATCGGTGCCGGCAAAATTCTTATCCTGTGTGCCTGATGCAATTGTATAATTTGATGACCAGGTCAATCCATTATTTGTTGAATAATTAGCAGATATTCCTGATGTGAGGTACCCGAGATGAGTCATAATGAACACACCGTTTTTATCAATAACCGGACCGGGGTCTCCGCCATGACCGGTAAAGCCGGGGCTGTTAAGTGTATCCCACCCAACCCAATTTGCACCGCTGTTGGTTGATACATACACACCTTCGCTCATTCCGGAAAAACTGCCCGGAGGCCAAATTGCGTTTGATGAACCAAACATTATGCCTTGATTAGTTGCATGCCTGACGACAATTACTTCACTCTGGGTTGTTGTGGTTGTCGGGTGCGGCCTGAAGTTCGGATTTAACATATACAGCCCGTCCTGCCGCTGTAAAACTACAGGACTTGTTCTTAACGGGACTTCATTAAATTTTACCTGCGGTAAATTTGTATATTCACCTGTAGGATAAATTCCTGTTAGGCGGGGATCTATTGACCACTTTTCTGAAGACGGCGAATCTTTTTCCTGTGCATATATATTGCTGAACAGTAATAAAACCGCTATGATTTGTGTAAGGGGAATACAAAAATTCATTAGTTACCTCTCGATTTTAAATTACATGTTTTTGTGCTGCAGCAAGTAATTTATTTTTTATATTATAATAATAAGAATAGTTAACATTAAAATATACTATATTATTTCAGGACATTACAGGAATTAAATATTTATAGAATATTTATGGCTTTTAATAATGAAGGGTTCCAAATATTTGGAACCCCCCTTTTATATATATTGTAATCTAAACTACAATTGATTTTATTTTATCAATACCATCTTCTTAACATCAACAAAGTCGCCTGCTTCTATCCTGTAGAAGTATGCACCGGATGCCAAGTTCGATGCGTCAAAGTGTGCTTCGTAATATCCTGCCTGTTTTGTGCCGTTAACAAGTGTTGCCACTTCTCTGCCAATTAAATCATATACCATTAACTTTACTATGCTAGTCCTG
>RPQH01000183.1 GCA_003820375.1 Ignavibacteriota bacterium | reverse complement strand
TCTCCCTCTGATGTCTTTTGTGTGTGTCTTTCAAATTGATCGTTCATTTTGCCCCTCCTTTATTATTTCTCTTACTAAATTAATTATTAATTTAGTTTTTTGAGGGGACATATGTCACTATTTTATTAATACCATTTTCCGGGTTTCTAAATACCCGTCAGCAATGAGTGAATAAAAATACACACCGCTAGCAAAATCACTTGCATTCCATTCCACCTCATAAGTGCCGGGTTTTAATTGTTCATTCACAAGAATAGTGACTTCTCTTCCAAGTACATCAAAGATTACCATTTTCACGTTTGACGTTTCACGTTTGATGTTTGACGTTACTGAAAACTTTATCTTTGTTGATGGATTGAATGGATTAGGATAATTTTGATAAAGAGTAAACTGATTTGGAATATAATTGCTAATTGGTTTTATTCCAATTGGTATTCCTCCTGTTGTGGTTTTTATAATTGTGCCATAATCTCCAACTGCATAACCGGTAATTGAATCAGTGAAATATAAGGATTCAAGACCATTATATACACAATTTTTTATCTGAAACCAATCAATCCCGCCGTTTATAGTTTTATAAATTAAGTTGTAATGTTTCGCAAAGCCAATCATTTCATTAACAAAAAAAATATCATCTATAAAATTAATATTTGCATTAAATCTAAGCCAACTATTTCCTCCGTCAGTTGTTTTCCAAATTGCTGATTGACTATTGTATCCAATACTATAAGAGCCCCCGATAAAACCGGTATTACTATTTAAAAACTGAATATCTGAAGAGTATAAACTATCCATTCCCGGCACACTTAGCCAGTTTAAACCACCGTTGGTAGTCTTCTTTAATTTTCCACCCCCGGTAAATCCTGTGTTTTCATTAATAAAATCCAGTGACCAATTCTGAGCACCATTCGTATTACTTACAAATATCCAGTTCGATCCGCCATTGGTGGTCTTTATAAAACTGCCATATTTACACACTCCAAAACCCGTATTAGCATTTACAAATTTTAGTTTTGTTATACCATAAACATTAGCATATGTAGTATCAAAGGTTAATCCTGTATTTGTTGTCTTTAGTATTTTTCCATCATCCCAATGAGAGAAATACCAGATTCCGGAGTTCACCATACCAATATTACCTATATCGTCAAATGCCGGAAAATTTAACTCAATCCAGTTTATTCCTGCGTTTGTAGTTTTAAAAATAATGCCACCATCTCCGGCTGCAAAACCGGTATTAACATCAGAAAATGAAATATCCCATATAGTAGTATTCATGCTGTTAATTTTATTAATCCAGTTTATTCCTCCATTTGTGGTTTTTGCAATTAATCCGCCTTCACCAACCCCAATGCCTGTGTTTTTATCAACAAAAGAAATCTGCCATATTTTATTTTTAGTTTCAGGAAAATAATACACATTCCAATTGCTGCCGCCATTGGTAGTTTTGTAATAATTGGAACCTGTATTAAGAAACCCTGTGCTAAAATCTATAAAATATAAATTGCTAATATATCCCGAAGTGTTGCATACAGCTAACCATGTTAATCCACCATCAGTTGTTTTCAGTATTTTATCATTAGGTTGTGCAGCGTGCACAAATCCGGTAGAGTTATCAATGAACAGTGAAGAATGCAAGGTATAGTAAAAAATATTATTTTGAACACTATCCCAGGTCGATCCAAAATTTGTTGTTTTGAAAATTTTCAAATGGTATCCGGGTAAATTTTTCTGAGTACCCGTAATAAACCCGGTTGAAGAAGATAAAAAATTAAAGCTTTTTAATTCAATTGCAGTATCTTGAAATACAGTATTCCACAAGATACCACCATTTGAAGTCTTTAATAATTTTGTACCATTATAATATGAATTCAGATATCCTAAAATAAAACCGGTGCCGGGTGATGTAAAAGTAATTTTGGAATGAAAAATCTTTTCTACCTGTGAAACAAATGACCAGTTAACTCCGCCGTTTACAGTTTTTATTATTTTAGTTGAATCTAATAAAATGTACCCGTTATTTTCGTCAGGCATCGAAAAAGCTGTAATATAAGAATCAATTCCAGTATAAATCATTTGCCAGTTGTCTCCACCGTTTGTTGTTCTCAGAAGATTATCAGGGTTTATGCAAATGCCTGTGTTTGAATTAAACATCTTTATATCAAACAACCCATTACCCTGCGGCAAAGGGTTTTGCCAGAACCAGCCGGATTGCGGAAAAACACTTTCACTTAAAAGAAGTAAAGAAATAATTATGTATTTCATTTTTGAATAAATTATTAATCAAATATAGGTTTTACAGCATATTATTCCAAAGACATTTTTAGGTGTTTTGCAGGTTAATTTTGAGGTAAAAATTTTGCAGAAATGGCTAAATGTGCTTAAAATGTGCTGTAATTACAATATTTCTCAGGACAAATTTCAAGCAATTGGGGGTTTTGCGGGATTGTTATTTGATGATTGTAAGATGGTGCAAACCCGTTGCAATAAAACTTTGCGGTTAACTGGAGTTGACAAGGGGTACAAGGTCATTTCAAGTTTGGAGTTGTTGATAAAATTTATATTGTGATTAACATTTATCTGTACTTATATCAGTGACCCTCCCGAGCCGTTTCACTTTTTCGGGATCTCCGACTTGCCTGTAATTCATTGTAAATCTTCTATGGGCTTTCCCAAATGGAAATTTGGGAAAGAGGGGTTGAGTAACTTTACAAACTTTATAAACTTTATAAACTTTATAAACTCTTCATCTTTAATTTTTCATTGAACTCATTCCATGCTTTGGGACAGAAATAATTATACGAATCTCTTCTGTAGCCATCGTAGTATGCATAACCCCATATCGGAGTGTTTTTATAGTAATAAAGAAATCCTGTTGAAAGGTCAAGTACTGAGGGAAATTCTGCAGCAGCAAAATGTTTCGGACAGTAATTTAAAATTGCCTGGTAAACTTCATTGCTAATCTTATCAGTTATGATGACAGGGAACACCTGCAGCATTGCACCAAATCCCAGCGGCAGCCCATCCCTGTGACGTGATGCAAGGTTAAACATGTTTGTACTAAAAGCTATCATTTTATCCGGAGTTATTTCATTAAAATATTTTATACAGCAGTAGGTATCCACTCTGCCAAATTTGGATGGCTTTACTTCGCTATTTTTGAAAACATGGTCAGCACCGGCTTCCTTATGAATTTTTAATTCTTCGAAGCGGTAATATGCCATCCATTGTTTGAGTAAGACAAGATAATTTTCTATTTGCATAATAAGTAATTTATTCGTTTCGTCACTGCGTGACTAAATAATTCTATCATTAATCTTTCAAACATAATATCATCCCTGCCAGTGGCAGGCAGGTCTTCGGAATTCTATTGGTCTATCATCTATCATACTACCATAATATCACCCTTTCAGGGTTATGTGTTTCACTTTAAATCTTACTACCATAATATCATCCCTTCGGGATTCTTTTCTTTCTTGAACAATCTTGCTATAATAATATCATTCCTTCCTGCCAGAGGCAGGCAAGCAGGATTTCTAATCAATCGCATCTCCCTCTCCTCCCAGGAGAGGGGCAGGGGGCAATGGCATTAAGTTAAGGATTATGTTTCTTAACGTACTTTTGATAATATAATTCTATATTGGTATTAGATCCCCGCCTTGGATATTTTCTATTTGGTCTCTTTAGCACCGGACTAAC
>RPQH01000182.1 GCA_003820375.1 Ignavibacteriota bacterium | reverse complement strand
TTATTATTCTATGAAAGAATACTCACACTTACACGGAGAATCTGAAGATGGAATCTCTCAGTGTTGGATGTTTCTTACTTCTTGTTTATTTGAAATTATGGGATAGTTTTTTATCTTACCTCTTCTTACCGGATAAATAGAGATTCCATCTTTTAAATCATCTTAGGCAAATCATAAATCTTTTTGTTACCGAAAGAGATATACAGGTAATTTCAGTTCATATCCTCACCCCTGAATGATTTCGGATTTCGGATTGCCAATTGCGGATTGAAAAGCTTATACCGGCTCATTAAATTTAAGGGCTTCAACACAAAGTGCACAAAGAAAACAAAGTTCACAAAGTCCTGCTCTTTATATTTTTATGGTATTTCTTAGTGTTCTTTGTATCCTTTGTGACCTTTGTGTTAAGGCTATAAGCCATGCAAACTTGGATAATCTGTTTAATCTGTGATTTTATAGTGAAAATATTTTAACTTTTCGTTCTCATCTTAGTTTTTTAAAGTGCAAGCTTTTCAATCCGCAATTGGCAATCCGAAATCATTCAGGGGTGAGAATATGAACTGAAATTAAATACAAAAACTAAAATCTTACTTTATGATTACTCTTTTGCGTAATGTCACTTACCGCTTCATAATTAATTCATAAATTAAGCTGGTATTTTCTACCAATTTACTCTATATTTTAAATTAAATTTTTATTATTTTATTTCAACAGATACTTACAAATTCAGCCCGGATTAATGTGATACTATGAAATGATTTCTCCATCCGCCGCTGAAGCCATATTCACACTCATTGACATATTATAAATACAATTTTGATAACATATCAATTGTGATTTAGTATGCATACAGTTTTTAGACTTTCCGCTTCGTTATGAAGTGATTGCGAAAATAATTCATTGATACATTTTGAGGTTACAAAACACGGCATTATTTTATTGTGCCGGATGAAACGAACCAGTTTTATATTTAACTGATATTTCTGGTATTTTCTGTAAATTCAATAATCTCTTAAATTGGAGGAATCTCAATGAAACACACTTTTCAATATTTTCATTTTCTCGTTTTTTTACTCGCTTTTATTTTTATGGGCTCAACCGCATACTCACAACTTGCGGGCTGGAGTGCAGAATTGCCTATCACCATAAAAAATAATTCGGGCTCAACAATGACAAATTACCAGGTTCCACTGGTAGTAAATACACAATATTTAATAGGACTTGGATTGCTGCAAACTGATGGAAAAGACATCAGGTTCGGCTCAGACTGCGGCGGTTCAACTGCATACGGGTATTGGATAGAAGGACCAATGAATACCAGTAATACAAATCTTTGGGTTAAAGTGCCATCTGTACCGGCTAATGATTCGGTAAAAATAATTATGTTCTTTGGCAATCCTTCTGCAACAGCGGCAAGCACTTTAACAATTTTCAATGGTCCGCATTCATCTACAGATAGTGTTATTCCACCAAGTTCAAACACCGTTTCCTCTTGTCAAAGGGGTTTTAGATTTTCACCAACCGAAGCTCTGCTTGTGACACACTTTGGAAAGAGAATTCCGAATGCAACTCAGCGTTTTGTTACGATGTTTGATTTCAACACGCAAACAATTATTAAACAAATACAGGTAGATGCGGGAACTGCAGGACAATACAATTATAATGCATTGACCGAGCCATTTTGGCTCAACTCCGGTCAATCGTATGTATTTGAATTGTTTAATGGTGTAAATGATATGTATTATTACGGACCGCCGCCTCAAATAGGACAGCATTTAACTTTTACGGAAATGAGATATTGCAACAGCTGTACCCAAACTACTTTCCCGACATCTGTGCTGACAGGTCAGCAATACGGAGTGCCTGATTTTTGGTATTATGTAAAAGAAAACGTATCACCGGCACCAACTGCGATCATCGGTTTACCTGCAGATACTAATACACCACCGGCACCAACAGGATTGATTGCCATTGCAGGAAACCAGCAGATTCAATTAAAATGGAATAAGAATACACAGTTCGATATTCAGAAATATTTTATTTACCGTTTTACATCCAACACACCGGGTTCTGCTGTACTGATTGACAGCGTAAGCCACCCGGATACTATGTATACCAACACAGGGCTTACAAACGGAAATATTTATTATTACTGGGTTAAAGCAGTTGACAGATTCTGTGTAAGAAGATTAAGCGGATTCAGCACTGTTGCATCAGCAACACCGGTTGTAGTTCCAAAGGAAAAAGAAATCCCGACCGTGTTTGCATTATATCAGAACTATCCGAATCCATTCAATCCTATCACAACAATAAAATTTGATTTACCAAAGGGAAGATTGGTCACAATCAGGATATATGATCTTCTTGGCAGGGAGCTTGAGACAACACTAAATCAAACCTTCCCCGCAGGTTCTCATGAAATCAGATTCAATGCGTTAAACCTTGCAAGCGGTGTATACTTCTACAAGATTGAAGCAGGTGATTTTAATGACATGAAAAAGATGGTTGTGGTGAAGTAATAATTCCAATTTAAAACATAAACTCCGGTTATTTATTTAGCCGGAGTTTTTTATTTATTTTAGCCATTGGCATTTCCATTCTTATTTTATTATTTTGCGGTTTTATTAATATATAAAGCTTTCCCGTTGCTGCTGGTGGAAAACAGCAGCAAGTACCCCTCAATCAACCGATAATCTCTAATCAGAAAACTAATCACATTTTTTACCATTCCAATTGATGATTTTAATACACACATAATTTACAGCCGGTTCTATTTATTAATTTCAGTTCATTTCCTCACCCCTGCTAAAAGCATGCCTGCCCGTACAGGCGGGCGGGAATGACATATGAAAAATGCTTGTTAATCCGCAATTCACAATCCCTGCCTGCAGCAGTCAGGCGAAATTCGAAATTATCGGAGTTGGGGTCAAAACAGTGCTAAGTTGGGGTCAAGTTGCGTCGGAGTTGGGTTCAAGTTGGTATCAAGTTGGGTTATCGTTTTCTGAAAACAGGGGTTAACTCATTGCAGTATAAGCAGATAACGCCGTCAGATATGTAAGATTTTCGATTTAAAATTTGCGATTTTGAGCCGGAAACACAACTTTTTCATCAAAAAAAAACTTCACTATATCGTTAACCATTATCGTTATGGGAAAAATCCGGTAGCAAATAATTGCCGCAGATATTGGTGAGTTAAAGTATTACTTGAAGTTCATCCGTGTCAATTTAACAATCATCCCCCCGGCTCTCCGGTAAACCGGATCTTCGACCTTCAAAAGGGGGAACTGCTCCCCTCTCCAAGCTGAGCTTGCGAAGTCCCGCTCTGCGTGGATGGAGAGGGGCTGGGGGTGAGGTTTTTAAGCAAAAAAGCACTCTAAACACTCCATACACTCTATGCACTCTACACTCTCCAAACTATTTTACTCAAAAACTTGACAAACGCAAATATCGTATATACATTTGTATAGTGATAAATATTATCACTCAATACCGTTCTTTGAAAATATGGAGACGAATAAACGCATGTCGTAATATTGTTTGTATATGCTGCTCAAGGATTTGGTTAGATTTTAGACTGTTGAAAAAAATATGTACTGAAAAATGCACTAACCGGAAATTTACGATGTTGTTGTTCTGAGAGTTTTTAGCAGTTGTTTTTCCTATGTACACGACAAAAGTAATGTATAAAAAATAAAGATTTGACTCCTTAAATTTGTATAAATCTTCACAAATATACAAAATATAGAAAAGGAGCCAAATCAAATGAAACGTTAC
>RPQH01000181.1 GCA_003820375.1 Ignavibacteriota bacterium | reverse complement strand
GCTCCATCAATATAATTTAATATAGTAAAAGCTAATTGTCAAGTTTTAACTAAAAATAGTTTAATCACTCATTAAAAACATGTCAGAACCGAGATTTCACGGATTCGAGGATTAACAGGATAAGCTCGTTCCCAAGCTCCTGCTTGAGAACGCAAGGGTGATTGAAGCTCCTGCTTCAATAGGATTTTTACTTAAAGTATCACTTTAACTCTTCAACAACAGCGACAAGAATTTGCTACCGGATTTTTCCCATAGCGATAATGGTTAATGATATAGTGAAGTTTTATTTTGCAGAATAAACCGCATTTCCTTCACATAATCGCCATTTTATTCATAGCATCCCGATGAATTTGACGGAGCTAATTGCTTATACTGCAATGAGTTAACCCCTGTTTTCCAAAAACGATAACCCAACTTGATACTAACTTGATACCAACTCCGACCTGTCTTGACCCCAACTTAGCTCTGTTTTGAACCCAACTCTGATTTTTTGTGGAGAAAATCTACATACCTGCCCGTACAGGCGGGCGGCAATAATGAGACAATAACCGGGATTGGTTAGTTGATTAATGAGCAGCATTATTGAGGGCTGTGTCATGCCTGCCTTTAGTTCATTTGTCAATATGAATGGTTTCACTTGCTTATGCTATCACATAGTGATTCCCAATATTAGAAAATCCACAAATACAGATACAACTACGGAGTAGTTGCCGATTGTTGATTATCCGGTTTATTTAATTTATGTTATAATAAAAACCAATGGGCAACAGACCTACGGAGTTTCGATGTATTGAACAATTTTTCTAATATTGGGAATCACTCTGTGATTTTATTTACATCTGGGTAGTGGCAGGTCTGTTTTGAAGATGTGAATTATCTTTCTCATAATACAAATTTGGGCAGGAGTTTTTTTAAGTATACAGGGAATTGTTTTATCTTTAATTTGTTTGGATTATAATATAAATTATATCAAATTAAACCCATATGGTTATTAAATTAAAGAAAACCACGAAAAAGAAAGATCTGGATAAACTTCTTAACTCTATTCCTAAAAAGAAAGGAAAGAAATTATTAGATGCAAAAAAGTATTGTGGTATTCTAAAAATTGAAGGTAATCCCACAGAGATAATCAGAAAAATGAGAGATGAATGGTAATAAGATATTAGCAGATAGTAATGTTATTTTATATCTGTTAAACGGTAATAAAAATATATCTGAGATTTTGAATAATAGGGAAATTCACATATCTTTTTTTACGGAACTTGAAATTCTCAGCTATGCAAAACTATCCAATGAAGAAATAATTAAAATTAATTCTTTTCTTTCATCCTGCTTCATAGAAGATATTAATCAAGAGATAAAAAATAGGACGGTGGAGTTGCGTTCAAAATACAGTCTGAAATTACCTGATGCTATTATTGCAGCAACTGCAGACTATTTTGATTTTCCACTTATAACATCCGATAAACATTTTCAAAGAGTAAATGAATTGACAATTTTATATATTGAAATCTAATTGTATTCCATAAAACAATTTATCATTATCTTTTTTTGCTACTCAATTTCTTCCTAACTTTTTTAAACTTCTTACCTCAATTTCCGATTAATAAAAGTAAAAGCAAAAAATTATGAGTGAAAAATTCATCATTTCCTCAAATCTTGTTGATATTCTGAACAAAAAAATCTTTCCTGCTGAAATAACCGTAGCAGATGGAAAGATACAAAGCATAAAAGAAACAGGGGGGACTTACAATAACTTCATCCTCCCCGGTTTTATTGATGCTCATGTGCATGTGGAAAGCTCTATGCTTATCCCGTCTGAGTTTGCACGGCTTGCTGTTGTGCATGGTACAGTTGCAGCGGTATCCGACCCACATGAGATTGCAAATGTTTTAGGCATTGACGGAATAAGATATATGATAGATAACGGGAAGAAAGTGCCGTTCAAGTTTTATTTTGGTGCATCATCATGTGTACCTGCAACAACATTTGAAACTGCAGGAGCGGAAGTTACTCCCGGTGATATACGTAAGCTGTTTGAGGAAGACGGACTTCATTACCTCAGCGAAATGATGAATTATCCGGGTGTGCTGTTTGATGACCCGGTTGTAATGGAGAAATTAAAAATTGCACGTGAGCTTGACAAGCCGGTTGACGGGCATGCTCCCGGATTACGCGGTGTACAGGCAAAAAAATATATTGATGCGGGGATATCAACCGACCATGAGTGCTTCACTCTTGATGAGGCATTAGAGAAAATTAATTACGGGATGAAGATATTAATCCGTGAGGGTTCTGCCGCTAAAAATTTTGAAGCCCTGCATTCTTTGCTCCTTGATTATCCCGATATGGTTATGCTTTGCAGTGATGATAAACACCCGAATGACCTCGTTAAATCACACATCGATGAGCTTGTAAGGCGTGCTATTGCATACGGTTATGATGTATTTGATGTATTGAAATGTGTTTGTATAAATCCCGTTGAGCATTATAAGCTTGATGTTGGTTTGCTTAGAGAAGGTGACCCCGCTGATTTTATAGTCGTGAATAATCTTAAAGAATTTAAAGTACAGCAAACATATATTAACGGAGAGCTCGCTGCTGAAAATGGTAAGACATTAATTAAGCGGGTTGATTCCGATATAGTAAATAATTTTAATACGCAAAGAAAAAGCTTAAAGGATTTTGAAGTAGAAGAGCCGATGTTTGTTAATAACGATGGCACTCCCTCAGCACAGGAAATAAGAGTGATAGAAGCACTTGAAGGTCAATTAATAACAAATGAGCTTCATTTGCAGCCATTGGTAGAAAACGGAAAGCTTGTATCCGACAGCTATAATGATATTTTAAAAATTGCAGTGGTTGAGAGATACGGAAATACAAAGCCTGCAGTCGCTTTCATAAAAGATTTTGGATTAAAGAAGGGTGCAATTGCATCGTGTGTTGCACATGACTCGCACAATATTATTGCAGTAGGTGTAAGTGATGAGGATATCTGCAATGCTGTTAATGCAGTGATAGATTCGAAGGGGGGGATATCGGCTGCCTATGACGGGAAGGTTGAAGTACTTCCATTACCGGTAGCCGGAATAATGACAAATGAGGATGGTTACACTGCTGCAGAAAAATATTCGAAGATAGACGCAATTGCAAAAGAGTTTGGGACAAAATTGAAAGCACCGTTTATGACATTATCGTTCATGGCATTGCTGGTTATTCCGCAATTGAAGCTGAGCGATAAGGGACTGTTTGACGGCGGAAAGTTTGAGTTTGTGAAATTAGAGGTAACAAACTAAGCCGCAAAGGAAGTTTTCAAATAGAGAAAATAAATTATGAATGTTTCAATCCGCAGATTTGCAGAAACTGATTCCATAACCGAATTAACCGGGCTTCTGCACAGAGCATATAAGAAGCTTGCCGATATGGGACTGTATTTTGTTGCAACGCATATTTCCGAAGATGATGCTAAGCGTCTGATTGACGGTGGTGAATGTTTCGTGGCTGAACATGACGGAAAGATAATCGGCACAATTCTGTTATATGCAAAAGGAAAGCACAATCCTGAATACTATTTACGTGATGATGTTATTGTATTTGGCAAGTTTGCTGTTGAACCGGAATACCAGAATAAAGGCATTGGCGAAATGATGATGAATTACATTGAAGATTATGTCAAGAGTAAAGGGATTAAGGAATTAGCATTAGATACGGCAGAACAAGCTCAGCACCTGATAGATTATTATTCAAAACGGGGATATAAATTTGTCGGTTATCATAAATGGAGTGTAGTAAATTACAGAAGTGTGATAATGAGCAAGCAAGTTCTTTAAGTTTGTTAAGTTTGTTAAGTTTGTTAAGTTTGTTAAGTTTGTTAAGTTTGTTAAGTTTGTTAAGTTTGTTAAGTTTGTTAAGTTTGTTAAGTTTGTTAAGTTTGTTAAG
>RPQH01000180.1 GCA_003820375.1 Ignavibacteriota bacterium | reverse complement strand
TCTCTCTATAGCAGTTATAAGCAGATGAATTTATGGAATATCAGGAAATTATCAGATGCATAATATAAGATGCATAATAATTGAATTAACTCTCTGCGATAACTCTGCGTGAAACTCTGCTTACTCTTCGTTTAATTAATTTTGGCAAGGGGTAATAAGAATATTAATGATTAGAGTTATTTATATGATATTTAACATTATTTATGGGACATTCATATAAATACTGTTACCCCTTGTCTTTTATCAATTTCAAATCTCCTTACTTTTAACTTGACGGCTATGCGAGTACTCGGGACTCAGGTCTGAATTTATCGAAAGTGCATAATGTTACTTAAGTATAAAGTAATTTTTTGCATATTTTACAATAGCTTAAATCCGTTTTGCCAAAATTGCCACCCGGATTTACGGTTTAAATTAAAAATTTAACAAATTTGGGAAATATTTTGCAACTTTTTCAAAAAAAGTGAAGTTCTAATAATTGAAACATTCCGGATTAATATTCCAGATATTTCGTTGTTTTCCTCCTTAACCGCCATGGACGCACGAGCTAAAAAGTAAGTATACCACGCTCGTCCCCATGACGGTGTTTTTATTTATTACAAGCTACATTTCCACGGAAGTGGAAATCCCAAAGATGATACGTATAATTTTATGATTCATCTAATTCATACTTCCGGGTAAAGGATCCCCGGATGAAATATTCTAATCATTTCCGGGATTCCCGCTTATGCTGGAAATTCTGTAGCCGCAGATTGTACGTATCAATGCATGGTTACCCACTTTCACAGGAATATGTAATATATTAATCAATAACTTGACTAATTTGAATAAAATAGCTAATTTTGTAGTTTGAAAACCAAATTATTATTCAGTGCCAACAATTAATCAACTAGTACGCAAGGGCAGGAAAGTGCTTAAATTCAAAAGCAAATCGCCAGCGTTGGGAGCCTGTCCGCAAAAGAGAGGTGTATGTACGAGAGTATATACAACAACACCAAAGAAGCCAAACTCTGCATTAAGAAAAGTAGCAAGAGTACGGTTAACAAATGGTATAGAAGTAACAGCATACATTCCGGGAGAAGGACATAACCTCCAGGAGCATTCAATTGTATTGATACGCGGCGGCAGAGTAAAAGACCTTCCCGGTGTTAGATATCACATTGTCAGAGGTGCTGTAGATTCCAGCGGCGTTGCTGATAGAAAAAAGAGCCGGTCTAAATACGGCGCTAAAAGAGTTAAGCAAACCGCGAAAAAATAAATTTAAGATTGTTCATCAGGGATTTTCAATTTGAATTTTCCTGAAAATTTTATTCCTATTTTTTACCTGCCTTTTTGTCCGGGCGGTTAATAAACAAATTAAAGATTATACATTGAGAAGAAAACAAGCTGATAAAAGACTGAGAATTCCTGATAAAAAATTCAACGATATATTAGTTGGAAGATTCATTAACAGCATTATGAAACGCGGCAAAAAACAAAAAGCAGAAAATATACTTTACAGTGCTTTTGAAATTATCCGCGAGAAAAGCAGTGCTGAACCGCTTGAAGTGTTTAAAAAAGCAGTCAGCAATGTACAGCCCGTGCTTGAAGTTAGGTCAAGAAGGGTTGGAGGTTCAAACTACCAGGTGCCTACTGAAGTAAGACCTGAGAGAAGGACTGCACTGGCTATTAAATGGATATTAACCTATACAAGAGATAAAGCAGGAAAATCAATGGCTGAAAAGCTGGCAAATGAGCTTCTGTCTGCTGCCAATAATGAAGGCAGTGCTGTGAAGAAAAAAGAAGATGTTCACAGGATGGCTGAAGCTAATAAGGCATTTGCTCATTTCAGATGGTAAGAATTTAGTAAACGTAAATATATTTTAATCGATAGACAAGGTCGAAGATTTAATATAAGATAAAAAGAAAAGAATAATTAATGCCAAGAAAAATTTCATTAGAAAAGACCAGGAATATCGGTATCATGGCACACATTGATGCCGGTAAAACTACAACGACCGAAAGAATTCTGTATTATACGGGAAAGCTTCATCGGATGGGTGAAGTACATGAAGGTGCGGCTACAATGGACTGGATGGAACAGGAAAAAGAAAGAGGTATAACCATCACCAGTGCTGCTACAACGTGTTTTTGGAAAGACCACAGGATAAATATTATTGATACACCGGGTCACGTAGATTTCACAGCAGAAGTAGAGCGTTCTTTAAGAGTTCTTGATGGTGCGGTTGCGTTGTTTTGTGCCGTCGGTGGTGTTGAACCGCAGTCCGAAACTGTTTGGAGACAAGCGGATAAATACAGGGTTCCGCGTTTAGCATTCGTTAATAAGATGGATAGGGTTGGAGCCGATTTCTATAATGTAATTGATATGATGAAGGACAGGTTAAAAGCTAATGCTGTTCCTGTTCAGCTTCCGATAGGACAGGGTGATTTGTTTGTAGGTCAGATCGACCTTATCAGCATGAGAGCTTTGATTTACAATGATGAAACATTAGGCTCAACATGGGTTGACAGCGAGATACCTAAATCATTACTTGAGAAAGCAAAAGAATATAGAATAAAATTATTAGAAGCTGTTTCAGAGATAGACGATTCACTTTTAATAAAATATCTTGACGGTGTAGAAATATCACCGGCAGAAATTTTAAAAGTATTAAGAAAAGCAACATTAGAAGTTAAGATAATTCCCGTTCTTTGCGGTTCTTCGTTTAAAAATAAAGGTGTTCAGTCATTGCTTGATGCAGTGATAGATTTTCTTCCATGTCCAAATGATATTGGAGAAGTCTGGGGGCATCACGTTTATGATGAAGACCATATTACAAGAGATATTTCTGATGAAGAAAAATTTTCTGCATTAGCATTTAAAATAATGACTGACCCGTTTGTAGGCAAACTGACATTTTTCAGGGTTTACTCGGGTAGGTTAAAAGCAGGTTCTTATACTTATAATCCTAATTCGGCTAAGAAGGAAAGAATCGGAAGATTGCTTCAGATGCATGCAAATCACAGGGAAGATATCGAAGAAGTATTTGCAGGTGATATTGCTGCAGCGATTGGATTAAAGCATACAAGAACAGGTGATACATTATGTGATGAATCGGACCCGATAGTATTAGAGAAGATGTCATTTCCCGAGCCGGTTATACAGATTGCTATTGAACCGAAAACTAAGGCTGACCAGGATAAGTTATCCGAGTCCCTTACTAAACTTGCAGATGAAGACCCGACTTTAAAGATATCATCGAACGAAGATACAGGCCAGACACTGCTTGGAGGAATGGGCGAGCTTCATCTTGAGATAATAGTTGACAGGTTAAAGAGAGAGTTTAAAGTAGAAGCAAATATTGGTAAACCGCAGGTTGCATATAAAGAGACCATTACGAAGAAAGTTACACAGGAAGGTAAGTTTATAAGGCAATCAGGCGGACGCGGTCAGTTTGGACATGTATGGATAGAAATAGAGCCGGGTGAAAAAGGTAAAGGTTTTGTGTTTATCAATGGAATAGTCGGCGGAACTGTACCGAAAGAATATATTAATCCAGTTGCAAACGGAATTGAAGAGGCAATGAAAAACGGAGTGCTTGCAGGATACCCGGTTGAAGATATTAAGGTTAAGCTGTTCGATGGTTCATTTCATGAAGTTGACTCTTCTGAAATGGCATTTAAGATTGCAGGTTCTATTGCATTCAAAGAGGGTGCGGCAAAAGCTGACCCTGTATTGCTTGAACCGATAATGAAAGTTGAAGTTACTACACCTGAAGAATATATGGGTGATATAATGGGTGACTTAAGCTCACGCAGAGGGAAGATTGAAGGCATGAGCCAGAGAAGCGATGCGCAGGTGATAGCAGCGATGGTTCCGTTATCAGAAATGTTTGGATATGCAACAACAATGAGATCGATGACACAGGGAAGAGCAATTTATCATATGGAATTTGACCACTATGCCGAAGTACCGAAATCGATATCTGAACAGATAATAGAGAAACACAGAGGAAAAGAAATACACGCGTAGAGAGTTTGTAAGGTTTGTAAGGTTTGTAAGGTTTGTAAGGTTTGTAAGGTTTGTAAGGTTTGTAAGGTTTGTAAGGTTTGTAAGG
>RPQH01000179.1 GCA_003820375.1 Ignavibacteriota bacterium | reverse complement strand
GAATTCATCATCCCGGGAAATCGGGATCTCCACTCCGTTCCGAGATTCATCAAATTCATCAGATTCAAGGTTTAACCAATCATTCGTTTTACGTTTCACGTTTGACATTTCACGTTGTGAACCTGCTCCTCCATTCATCAATAAACTTGCCGCCATATAATCCCAGTGTGCAACTAGTGCTTCGTATGAATATGGATTTGAGTTTATTATCTGCTGGAATCCTGTTAATGCCGATGAATACTGCTTTAGAAGTACTTTACATTTCTGAACAAAATAATTAGCCCGTTTTACAAGTGCTGTATTGTTTGGATGATTTAAAATCAGTGATTCGAAGAATGATTTTAATTCATTCCTGCCTGATGTTGTCGTATCAATAATAGATACTGCCTGGTATAATTTTGATACTGCATATATACTTTGTATGCTGTCAGGATAAACATTCAATAAATACATACATCTGTCTTTAACATAGCTGTAATTTCTATATCTCATCTGAATACAAACAGAATCATACACCTGCTTTGCATTAATTGTGAATTGTGAATTGCGAAATGTGAATTGATTTGATAATTTATTATTCAAATTCGTCATTCGTAATTCGTCATTCGTCATTGGGTGCCCTCCCGCTCCCTGCTGTATTGTCAGCGTATCATATATTCCATCCCCTAAATTTATCACCATCATATCTCCGCCGTCTTCAGGTACACAGCCCGTTAAATACGGCTCGAATGTAAATGATACCTGCTGTCCCTGATTTAATACATCACTAACAGGTGAGGATACAACCTCATCTATCTTGAAGCAGTTTACAGTTGCATCAGATACACCAATAGGAGCGGCAGGCGGAAAATCGCCCTTTAAATGATTACACTGGGCGTCAAGTACATTAAATACATTTTCACCGCCTGATAAGAAATAATACGAGTCGCCGGTAAATATATTCTTAGAGCTTGAGCCTGTATTGGTTACGGTATTTAAGCCGCCGATAAATGTACCGAGCACTTTATTTAACCTCAGCTCTGTTCCTGTTAAAGCTTCTAAACCGATTGAGCCGGATTGTGATGATGATATGGTATTTTCCTTTACATCAATAGAGGATGATAAAGCTGATACTGAGAGTGTATAGTTATAGAAATAATTGCTCTTTACTGCACCGCCTGTAATACCCGAGAGCATTAAAGCTGATGCACCTGATGTGCTGTTGAATGTATTGTTTTCTACTATTGCAGGGGCAGAGACTTCTGCATATGCCATTATATTTACAAAGGGGATATTTGATACACCTGCTTCAAAAGTATTGCCCCCTACATAAATATTATAATCATCTCTTGTAAGGCAGGATATATTTATTGCACCTTTGAGGTTATCGCTTCCGGCAGTAAATAATGAGCGTCTTATATCAACAACTGGACAATCTATTGTATAAACAGCATAGGTTGTGTCGTTTGCTAAACCGGAAAACTCCGAGTGGTATATTCTAACATCGGCATTATTGAAAACAAGTCCGTTGAAATGATTGCCTTCAGCGGCATCGAAAGTAATTTTATCAGAGCCCTGGTAGTCCAAATCACCTGCAGTAAAAGAGCCGCCGTCAACAACAATTGTTGATGAATCTGTGAAATGCAGCTTCGCTCCTTCTTCAATAGTTAAGTTAAAACCGTTCGTGAAGAGTGTATCTGTGAGAGTGATTTCTTCATTAGAATGAATTGTTTCATCAGCCAGCAGTACACCGCCTGCTTTTGCCGGTACAAGCTTATATAATTTTCCTTCTCCCGGTTCAAACCATCCAAGATCAGCAAACCATGAACCCGGTCTGTAAAAGCTTGTTACTGTTGGCTCACCCGGCTGACCAAGGTCTTTAATATCCCATACGTTAGAACTGTTAATATCAGCATGATATGAATCAAATATAACTTTTATTTTTCGTCTTCCATCAGCATATCCTGTTATTACAGGTGAACAGCGTCTGTTAACTATCATAAAATAAGGAGACAAACTGTTAGTTGCTTTAAATGTCGCTGCCTGTACATAAGTCTCACTCTGGCAATCAAATATTAAATTCTGTTCGGGGGGTATATCGGACATATTCTCAATTTCTTCGGGGCACAATACCTGAGGGTTCCCCGGCTTAAATGATGCTATATAATTAAAATAAGAGTTTGAAAGAAATGATTGTCTCTCGTTATCTTTATAGTATATATATGAGTTAGTGTAAGCACTATTGAAATCTAAAAAATACGGTGCCCATTGCCTTATCTTTTTGTGTACAGATATTAAGCTGTCCCATTTATTCTGGCCATATACATTAGACGTACGGGGTTCCCAGCTTCCGCTATATGATTCAAGGGGATTCCAATCATTTTGATTTAACGTGATAAAACCATTCATCGATTTATAATTACTGCAATCGCCTCCGCCGCCGAACCAAAAATATATTACTCCTTTTGCTCCATAACTTAATGCAAGATTTGTCTGAAGGAGTATCTCTTCATTAGTAGGTTCTCTTCTGTTCTCACCATCATTTTCACAGCTATGGGTTTGCGGCATTATGATAAAGGGCTTATCACTAATTTTACTGAACTGATTGGCAATTTTTATTGCCGAAGTAAACCATCCGGGATCTTCCCAACCATCATAAACAGGAAAACCGCTGTAATCCAACTGATATTGAAGCCAATCGTCATATACAGTTGGCGTTACCCTTTCTGCCCTAACACATGAATTATTATAAATGGTTGGAGTAAGTGAAATTGGTATCTTACTAAAATATGGGCTGTTTTTAGTAGTTGTAAACGGATAGATTTCAGTAAACAACTGCCGCATGCCGGTTGGCTGTATTAATGTGTGATTTATTACATCGGCATCCAGCATCCTCATTGGAGACCATCTTCCTACCGAGCGGTAATCCTTATAAACCGGCATTGAGAATAGCTTCCAGAAATAACAGGTCATCATGTCAACAGTATCAGGTGCCGTTAACTGCTGAAGCTTCTTATTTACATAAGCTATGCATGGTATATTGTTGAACTCAAATTCTTCAATGTAAAACTTATATTGCGGTTTAAATCCATTTGGCGGTACATAACCTGCAGTGCTATTGGTTCCGCTTGCTTCCCATTGAAGCCATTGTTCGTATTTTGTGTGTTGGGTATTGTTAGGGTCAGTGCTAAATAGGTCATTTGCAATTTCATTATCCACTCTCACATAATCAATCCACATATTGCAGTTGCCGTACCAGTACACCTGTATATCCATTTTACTAACATCAGCAGCATCTGTTGTATCATATCCTCTTGGCCAATATTTGTTTGGGCCCCATGCACCCTGTATTTCAAGATTTGTACCGGTTGGGAAATAGAACTCTTCCAAATATTGACCTTTATAACTGTTCGTAACTGGATTTTTAAAATTTCCAGCATATATTATAACTTCCTTTAAAGTTGCAGTTGCATCCGAATTAATAACTTTCAAACTACAAACAGGCGTTGATGGATAACTAAAAGCAAATAAGGAATCAATCCTAATTCTTGGTTTAATATACCATCGGTATTGGTCATCGTCGCCATGATAATACAAAGTATCCTGCCAATTCAGATTCTGCTCATTATTTGCCCTTAGCTTTTTTACAACAAAACCGGGATTATCAGCAATGGGAAAATCCGGCATGGTGCGGCATACTCTTACTATTTTACCGGAATCAGGTGTGTTGTCACCGGTTTCATGTGTATCAAATGAATAAAACCAGTAATAATCATCTATATACTGATCACTTTCACACTGGTAATCTGAGCGTTGTCCATAGCATAGCCACTCGATTTTTGGTCTTTGCATTAGCATTTTTATCCTGTTACTGTCTCTGTCTGTACTTCCTGATTCAATATCAATAAATATTTTAACAGCACCCATATATGCTGAAGTATCAGCATAAAGTGAATCAGAACGTTCTGTTCCTCCCAGACTCCATCCCTGCGGCTGGTATTGATTACGTACTGCATCATAATGAGAAAAAGTATATAGGTGCCACAGGTTCATTCCAAATTTATCAGGTTTTGTAAAATGCGCATGCTCCCAGTCAATTTGGTTTTGCATTGCTCCAAGTGGGAAATACTGTTGAGTTGAGGATTGTACAAGCAGTGACCTTGTGGTAGTAGCAGGAGATATTAGTCCGTAAAT
>RPQH01000178.1 GCA_003820375.1 Ignavibacteriota bacterium | reverse complement strand
TGCCGATTCCGGCTCAAAATCGCAAATTTTAAATCAAAAATCTCACATTTCTGACGGCGTTATCTGCTTATACTGCAATGACTTAACCCCTGTTTTCGAAAAACGATAACCCAACTTGATACCAACTTGAACCCAACTCCGGCACAACTTGAACCCAATTCAGCACTGTTTTGAACCCAACTCTGATTTTTTACAGCCTGAATGTGTAAAGAATATTGTGGAAATGGATTTTCATTTCAAAAGCACCATCTTCTTTGTTTGTGTAAATCCATTTGTTACAATAGAATAGAAATATATTCCGCTTGAGAAATTAGAGGCATTCCATTCAGTTTCATATGTGCCGGGCTTTAATTGTTCATTTACAAGAGTTGTTATTTCTCTACCGAGTATATCATAAATAACTAATCTAACTTCTAACTTCTGACCTCTAGCTTCTGAAGGTATATCAAACTTTATCTTTGTTGATGGATTGAATGGATTGGGATAGTTTTGATATAAGTAATAACTTTCCGGAACAACATAGTTAATATATTTGATATTGCTAATCATCATATTTCCGCCATCGGTTGTTTTCAAAATCGCTCCAATGCCACTGCATGCATAAGCTATACTATCATTCAATGCAAAAATATCTGATATGTAATCTGATTTTCTTGGATTTTGACTAATCCATGATGAACCGCCGTCTGTACTTTTTACAATAAAATTTATACCGCAAAGCCAACCGGAATTTTCGTTAATAAAATTAACCGCAGAGTATCCGTTGTATGCCTGTGGTATATTTATAGTTGTCCAGTTCACACCACCATTAACTGTTTTATAAAGACTATAAATAAAATTCGTTGAATTATGCCCAACCACATATCCTATATCGGCATTAATAAAGCACAAACTATAAAAAGTTACAAAAGTGGCATTCATGGGAATAGATGTCCAGCTTTCACCTGTATTAGTAGTTTTTAAAAGAAGATTTTTCCCCATTGCAAAACCGGTATTAGAATTTGGAAACGATATGGTAAATATGTTGGTAGTTCCGCTTGGATATTTGGACATCCAATTCAAACCTGCATTTGTTGTTTTATATATATCAGGACCAATATTACAAAAACCTGTTGAAGCATTAATAAAAAAGATACTGCGAATTGGTTTGTCATATAGGCTAAACAACAAATCCCAATTATCACCGCCATTTGATGTCCTGTATAAAGCGCCTATATTGCCTTGGTTATCTCCTGCAATAAAACCTGTCTGGTTATTTATGAAATAAACATCGTTCGGAGTTGTAATATTGTTATATTGTTTCGTTGCCCAACTTATTCCCCCATTGGTTGTTTTCATAAATAAACCCCAATACCCAACAGCAAAACCCGTATTGACATTTATAAAATATAACGATTTTATATCATTTCGTACACCGTGGGTTAAATTTAACCAATTAATTCCACCATTATTTGTATATTTGATATATCCTTTAAATCCAACCGAAATGCCTGTGTTTGAGTTTATAAAACTAAATGAATTTATATAGCTTGTATCATATAAAAACAAATTCCAATTTACTCCTGCATTTGTTGTTTTATAGATATATCCATATTGTTGATTGTAACCACCTGCTGCAAATCCTGTATTAACATCTGAGAAATAGAAAGATTCAATATTAAACATATTTAATGAGTAAGATCCTGCATGAAGCGTATCCCAATTCATTCCGCCATTAATAGTTTTTCTAACCCTACCTTCATTGCCGCCTATATAACCGGTATTTTCATTTATAAAGAGAATTGCATTAAAATAATACAAGCTATCCTGTTTAATAAAGGTCCAATTAACCCCTCCATTATTTGTTTTTATTATTCCGCTGTCAGATAAAATAAAACCCGTATTGTAATTTACGAAAGTTAATTTTTTTATTACTCCATAATTTCCTACAGAAAACTGAACCCACGAATCTCCACCATTGGTAGTTTTGATAATTTTGCCCGGCAGATTATTATAGTAATTTACTATCACATATCCTGTATTTACATTTAAAAAATATGCTGAAGTAAGTCTTCCTGTAAATCCAATATTTAATATTATCCAGTTTGTTCCGCCATTAGTAGTTTTTATTATGAAAGCCGTATCTGAATAATTGCTTGCTCTAGTGCCGCCAATTACATATCCGGTATTTTCATTTAGAAAATAAACAGTTTTAAAATTTATCAGGTAATCATTATAAAGACACATCCAATTTAAACCTGCATTTGTTGATTTTAATATTGTTCCCCAATCGCCAACCGAATAAACTACATTATTACTTGCAAATTGAACTGAAGTTAATACATTACTTTGAGGATATGGATTTTGCCAGAACCATCCGGATTGAGAATATATATTTATTGTTTGAAATATTGATAATGACAGGAAAACCAGCAGGGTAATTTTTTTCATGGTAACACCCCTTTGAAATGTTATTTCAATATATAAAACTATTTTAAAAACTAATATGACGATATTTAACACTTTTAATAATTTAATCCGGCTAATCTGATGAATCTGATAAATCTTTTAATCTTCAATTCGATTGACTATATTTGTTGATTATGGAAAAATTTTTATTAAATGGTAGTAATCTTACATCGGAGATTGCGAAGAAGATAGTTGATGAAAATATCACTATTGGTATTACCGGTGATGCGCGGAAAAATATTTTAAGGTCACGCAAGCTGGTTGAAAATTGGATTAAGAATGATGAAGTGATTTACGGTGTTACAACCGGCTTCGGTGAGTTTAAGGATATTAAAATCTCTGCTAAAGATTTGGAGAAGCTGCAGGAGAATTTAATTAAATCACATTCTGCGGGAGTCGGCGAATGTCTTCCAAAAAATATTATCCGCCTTATGTTATTGCTGAGGATAAACTCGCTTGCCAAAGGACACTCGGGCATTACAGAAGAGTTAATTGATTACCTGGTAAATATTTTCAACCTGCAGATAATACCTTATGTGCCGTCACAGGGTTCAGTGGGAAGTTCCGGCGACCTTGCCCCGCTGGCTCACATGGCTTTATTCCTTATCGGAGAAGGTTTTGCGTTTTATGAGAATGAAATTTATCCCGCTTCCGAACTGCAAAAGAAGCTTAAGCTGAAGCCGCTGACACTAAAAGCAAAGGAAGGTCTTGCTCTTATCAACGGCACACAAATGATGACAGCATATGCTGTTGAAATAATAGAACGTGCAAAAATTCTCTCAAAGCTTGCAGATATTTCCGCTGCATTAAGCATAGAAGCATTGCAGGGTTCATATAATGCTTTTAGAGATGAGCTTCAGCAGGTAAGACCTCATAAAGGGCAGATTAAAACAGCAGGTAATTTACGCCGCCTGTTTGTAAATAGTGAAATAAATAAATCACATTCAAACTGCGGAAGAGTGCAGGATGCTTATTCGATGAGATGTATTCCGCAGGTGCATGGAGCAGTTAAAGAAACTATAGAATATGTTAATAATATTATAGAGATTGAAATTAACTCGGCAACTGATAATCCGTTGATATTTCCCGGCAGTAAAGATGAGAACGCAAAACATATTGAAGGCGGTAATTTCCATGGTGAGCCAATAGCATTTGCAATGGATTTTCTTAAAATTGCACTTGCTGAGCTTGGCAGTATCAGCGAAAGAAGAACTGCACGGCTTGTTGACGGCAGCCTAAGCGGTTTACCGCGATTCCTGACTGATAACGGCGGATTAAATTCAGGATTGATGATTGCACAATATACAGCCGCTTCGCTTGTATCGGAAAATAAAATTTTATGCCACCCCGCTTCGGTTGATTCAATTGTTACAAGTGCAAACCAGGAAGACCATAACTCGATGGGTCCGATTGCATCACGTAAATGCTTTGAAGTACTCAATAATGTTGAAAAAGTTATTGCAATCGAGTTCCTCTGTTCATGCCAGGGAATTGATTTCCTTAAACCGCTGAAACCGGGAGAAGGTGCCGGGCTTGCATATAATATTATAAGAATGTATGTGCCTCACATTGAAAGTGATGTAATAATAAGTGAATTTATTCAATCAATTTCAGAAGTTATATTTTTCAAAGATTTCATTTCGGAGATAGAAAATAAGGTTGGGGAATTGGAAGGTTGATTGCAGATTGTGGATTATTATTGAAAGTTCAGAGACCTCACCCCCACCCCCTCTCCACTTGGAGAGGGGAGATTCGATTAATTAAGAATCCCGAAGGGATGATATTGTGATAGAATAAATTATCTTGCAAAGATAAAACCCCGAAGGGGTGACATAATGGTAGCAAGATCGTCCGTCAAAGAAAAGAATCCCGATGGGATGATATTATGGTAGCAAGATTGACAATTGAACGAATGAATCCCGAAGGGATGATATTATGGTAGCAAGATTGACAATGGTACAAAAGAATCCCGATGGGATGATATT
>RPQH01000177.1 GCA_003820375.1 Ignavibacteriota bacterium | reverse complement strand
GTTAAAATAAAAATGTTTTATAACTTAATAACCTTCTTTTTATTTATTATGTTCTTTATTTTTCATTGTTTTAATAAAAAATAATAAAAAAAAGAGGCTATCCTTTTGAGACAGCCTCTTTTTACAGCTTCCCAAATGGAAATTTGGGAAGCAGGATGAACATGCTTTCTCTGCTTCCCAAATTTCCATTTGGGAAGCTTTGAAGCAGAGTATTATCAATTATGCTTTTTGTTTCTCCAATAATCTTTTCCTTGTATATGCAATTAAACCGTCTGCATCTATAATTGCCTGTCTTGCCGCAGGCATTGGTAACACATCAAATTCTTTCCCGGTCGTTTTGTTAAGAAGCTTGGTGCCTTTTAATTCCAGTTCATCACCTTCCGATGCTTCTATCTTGGGGCACTCAATGCAATGCAATCCCAGATTGATTGCATTCTGGAGAAATATTCTTGCAAAACCTTTTGCAACAACTTTTAACTCATAACCTTTTATTGTTGAGGCAGCCTGTTCTCTTGATGAGCCGCATCCAAAATTATCGTCTGCTACAATAAAGCTTCCCGGGGGAAATCCTTCTGTCCTTGCCTTTGTATTGAACCCAGTATAATCAGCAAAGCAGTATTGCGGAGTCTCCGTTGGTAGAACTGTTGCCATAAATCGTCCCGGGTAAATTGCATCGGTTGAAATATCATTTCCTAATTTTAAAACTACTTTTCCCATTATTAATTATTTCCTTTCTCCGGAACTGTAATATATCCGGTAATTGCACTTGAGGCAGCAACAGCAGGTGAGCATAAATAAACTTCTGCGTTTGGATTGCCCATTCTGCCTTTAAAATTCCTGTTTGTTGTTGATAATGACACTTCCCCGTCTCCCAAAGCTCCCTGGTGAACTCCAAGACAGCAGCCGCAGCCGGGATTCATTACAACTGCTCCCGCGTTAATCAGGTCAGATACATATCCTTCATTTAATGCTTCTTTATATATTCTCCATGATGCGGGGAATACAAGCATTCTTACACCTTTTGATATTTTTTTATCTCTTAAAATATCAGCGGCTGTTTTCAAATCATCCAGTCTTCCGTTTGTACATGAACCGATTACGATTTGATTTATCTTTTTATCTGTTACAGTTGAAACCTGTTTTACATTATCAACTGTATTGGGACATGCAACCTGCGGTTGAATAACTGCGGTGTTAATTTCCATTACCTGTACATAATCAGCATCTTCATCCGGTGCTACAAAATTTATTTCATCTGTTACACCTGCTACTTCTCTTAAATATCTTTCGGTCTCTTTATCAGCAGGAACAATTCCTGAAGTTGCACCTGCTTCAACAGACATATTGCAAAGTACTAATCTTCCCGATAAAGACATATTCTTAATTGTCTCACCGTGGAATTCTATTACTTTAAAGTTTGCTCCCTGTGCCGTAAGCTTTCCGATGATATAAAGTATAAGGTCTTTCGGTCCTACATTTTCATTGAATTTTCCGTTCACTATAACTTTTATGGTTTTCGGAACTTCAACATTAAGCACTGTTCCGAGTGTCCAAACACTTGCCATTTCAGTTGCACCAATACCGAATGAAAATGCTCCCATTGCTCCGTGAGTAGTTGTATGGCTGTCTGTACCGACAATAACAGCGCCCGGTCTCACATACCCGGATTCCGGCAATACCTGATGACAGATTCCACCCTCATCTGCTCTTATATCATGAAATTTATCAATGCCTTGTTCTGCAACAAACTCCCTGATTTTCTTTTGATTAGTGGCAGTTTTGGCACTTTCTGCAGGTACACGGTGGTCAAATATTATTGCAATCTTTGAAGGGTCCCAAACATTTGCTTTAAGATTTGTACCTTTGTAAATTTCTTTAAATTGATTTATCACGAGTGCGGCATTTTCGTGTGACATAGCCAGGTCAACTTTCGGTTCAAGAACATCACCGGCTTTCACTTTTTCCTGCCCGGTTGCACGCGCAAGGATTTTTTCGACGACTGTCATTCCCATAAATTATTCCTTTTTAATTTTTTATATTATTTTCTGTTCTTTAAACTTATCTATTTCATCGCACGAATACCCGAGCTCCTGTAAAATATCACTTGTATGCTCAGATAGTTTCGGCGGCGGAGAATCTATGCTTCCGGGTGTCTTTTCGAATTTTGCAGTAAGGTTGAACAGTTTTAATTCGCCTATTTCCGGTGCTTCGATTGATTGTATCGTTTCTCTATGAACTATTTGAGGTGCATGCAGAGCATCATCAAGCGATAATATTTCACCGGATGGAATACCTTTTTTATTCAGTGCTTCTGCCCAGTAAGATGTTTCTTTTTCTTTAAGTTTTTCTTCCAGTAACGGAGTAAGTAATTTCCTGTTAGCTTTTCTTGTATCTCTTTCTTTGAATCGTGTGTCTTCTTTCAATTCGGGAACGCCGAGTATATCGGTAAGGTCTTCCCATTGTTCCTGTTTATTCGCAGCTATATTGATATATCCGTCTTTAGTTGCAAAAGTTCCTGAAGGTGCCGCAGTGAAGTTATCATTTCCCATAAGCACAGGATGTTTTCCGCCGATTAAGAGATTAGCGGCAACCCAACCCATCAGCGGCATTATTGAATCCAGCATCGCCACATCAATGAATTGCCCTTCACCTAAGCGTTCACGGTGGAACAATGCCGCCATGATTGCAAACGCAGCATTGAGCCCGCCAACTGTATCACATACCGGGAAACCGCATCTTAAAGGGTTCAATGTTTCATCACCGTTAATAGCCATTACACCGCTTAATCCCTGTATTATCTGGTCATATGCGGGTTTAAAGGCATCGGGTCCTGTCTGTCCAAAGCCCGAGATTGCACAATAAACCAAACGCGGATTTATTTCACTTAAAGTATTATATGAAAGACCTAATCTTTCCATTACACCAGGGCGGAAATTTTCTACCAGCACATCTGCCGATTGAACCAGCTTTTTGAAAATTTCTTTTGCCTTATCGCCTTTTAAATTTAATGTAAATGATTTTTTATTTGCGTTCTGTGCAAGGAAGCTTGTTCCCATTAATTTCTTATTCAGCTCGGGAACATTACCGAGCTTTCGTGCAAGGTCGCCGTCTGTTGGATTTTCGATTTTTATTACCTCTGCTCCAAGCAGTGCAAGATGAACCGTTGCAAATGGACCCGCCAGAACATTGGTCATATCTAAGACTCTGATACCTGATAGTAATTTCATGATTAAATAATATTCTTTTATTTTATTTACTATTTCTGTAATGTCAGTACAGAAAGAAATTATGTGTTAACGCGTTTAACACACTCCACACACTCCATACACTCCATACACTCAATGTACTCTAATACTTTATCTCCCCTGTCTTATACACCACACCGGGCAGCTCACGATTAAAGAACTTGCATGCATCATTAGATATTTCATTGATGATATTAACATCAATATCTTTTCTAATATTCATCCTGTGGAGCATATGTACAAAATCTTCAGTACATACATTCCCGCTTGCAACAGCAGTAAACAGGCACCCGCCAAGTCCGCCAAAAGATGTTTCAAAAAGTTTTACGCCGGCTTTCATAGCGGCATAGCAGTTTGCAAGCCCCATTGCATAAGTATCATGGAAGTGGCATGCAATATTTACAGTTGAGTCGAGTTTATATATTTCATTTATCATCTTTTCAACCATAAAAGGGTTTGCGTGCCCTGCAGTATCAGCGAGCGAGATATTCTTAATTCCTGCTTCCAAATATTTTTGAACTATTCCCAATACTTTCTCTTCAGGTACTTTCCCTTCAAATCCGCATCCAAAAGCAGACTGCACCGAAACCTGGGTATTTTTACCAGCCGCCATAACACCTTTGGCCATTTCAATAATTCTTTTCTGTGCTTCTTCAATGGTCATACCGGTATTTTTCATGCTGTGTGTTTCACTTGCCGAAACCCCCATGCAGAAAAGCTCAACACCGCAGTTCATACCGCGTTCAACACCTTTTTCATTCAATACAAGTCCTGAAAAAGTTACAGTTTCTTTTCTATGTTCAGGAAGTAAGAAATACTTAAATAACTCTTCGGTATCTGCCATTTGGGGCACACGCTTTGGATTAACAAAAGAACCGAGCTGAATAATATCTATACCCGAATTAATAAGTCCTTCTATCCATTTTATTTTAAGTTCAAGCGTTACAATCTGTTCTTCAATTTGCAATCCGTCACGTGGTCCTACTTCATGTAATATAATTTCGTTCATGATAAAATTTTTATTTAAAATTCTTAAACATATTGTCCTGAGAGAATTTTTCTCGTTCCCAGGCATCTGCTTCCATTGCAGTGCGGCAAAGCGGGAGCTTTGCTCACCCATGCGTTACGAAGCTGTAGCTTCGTAACGAGGACACTCTAAACACTCTAAACACTCTAAACACTCTAAACACTCTAAACACTCTAAACACTCTAAACACTCTAAACACTCTAAACACTCTAAACACTCTAAACACTCTAAACACTCTAAACACTC
>RPQH01000176.1 GCA_003820375.1 Ignavibacteriota bacterium | reverse complement strand
TCATAATCAAATCATAATATCATCCCTTCGGGATTCTTTTTTGGTTGGAATATTTTTCTACCATAATACCATCCCTTCGGGATTCTAAATCATATAGAATATTGAATCCTTAACTTAATGCCATTGGGTCGGGGGGTGAGGACAGGAGCTGAAATTACCCGTATATTTTTTTCGCAACAATTTGATTTATGATTTGCATAAGGTGACTTGATAAGTAATACTAATCTTGAAAAGTATACAAGTCGAGTTTGTGTAGTCATAGGATGAGTAAAAAACGAACAATTTCCTTCAATCCTCAAAACTTTTAAGTCATCTTTCGCGTTTCTTCCTTATAAATAACCAGGAGAGAAATAATGCATTACTCACACAACCAGGAAAATTACGATAAGCTATGGGATAAAATTAAGAACATCAGAGTTACAATGATGACTACCCTTGATGAAGAAAACTGTCTCAGAAGCCGTCCCATGTACACTCAGCAAACCGAGTTCAGCGGAGACATTTGGTTCTTTTCAAAAGAGCATTCTGCGAAAATACACGATGTTAAAAAAGATAAACACGTCAATTTAAGCTACGTAAACGCAGAAGACAATACTTATGTATCTGTTACAGGAAATGCTGAAATAGTTTATGACAGGCAAAAGATAGATGAGTTCTGGGACCCATCGTTAAAGATCTGGTTCCCGGAAGGAAAAGATGACCCCGAGCTTTGCCTTATTCGTGTAATTGCTGACCAGGCTGAGTATTGGGATACCAAATCAGGAACTATGATATACCTCATCGGAAAAGCAATGTCAAATCTCACAGGCGAAGAATATGTAACTGCCGAAAACGAAAAATTAAATTTCAGTAACAAACAATAGAACATTTCAGCTTATGAATAGAAGCCAGTTACAGCTTGTTCACATAAAACAAACAGAAGAGAAACCGCAGTTCTGGTCGTTTCTGAAAAGACTCCGGGATTCACTGAATACATATATAAATGAATCAGGTAATATTCTGACAAACAACGGAGAAGAAAATTATTTAACTAAGTTTGATTATGTCGAATGTAAACCGGAAAGCCAAATAATTGCAGGATTCATTATAGAAAATATGTACAACGGGATAAAAGTACTTGAAATTGGCTGCGGAAACGGTTCACTGTATCAACATTTAAATAAGCTGCCTGTACAATATAGTGGTATAGATATATCAGCTAAGGATATAGAAACAGCCAGAGACAAATATAATAAATCCGGAAGACCTGTTTTTCTGAACAGGGATTTTTTTGAATTTTCAGCAGCAGGTTGTTTCGATGTTGTTGTAATAAATAACTTTATAGAATCTTTCAAATCATCAAAAGTTAAATTTCTACTTGAAAAAGCTTCTTCCCTGCTTAAAGATGAAAGCAGTGTTATAATTGTTTCTTTACCCAGGCAATTAAAAGCATGGAAAGTATGGAGAAAGTTAAAGCGGTTTCCATCACCTTATCTTGATATATCCGTTACAAATAATACAACAGGAATTATTATAGATATAAAAGCATATAGAGGAATTACACATTAATTCCGGTATTTGCGGAAGTATTAAAAGAAATTAATACTTCCGCAAATTTTTTATTTGGTATATTTATTTTAGAAGAACCATCTTCCTGGTTTGCTTATAATCCCCTGCCTGAATAGTATAAAAATATATTCCGCTTGGATAATTTGATGCATCCCATTCTACTTCGTATGTGCCTGCATTTTGTTTTTGATTTACAAGTACAGCTATTTCCTTTCCCATTACATCATATACAACAAGCTTTACATCATTGCTTTTTGCCAATTGATAATTGATAATTGTTGCAGGATTAAACGGGTTTGGATAATTCTGATGTAGCGCATAGCTTTCAGGGATTCCGGTATTGTTATTGGTAATTCCAAGAGGCTGACCTTCAATTGCATTATAGATAGTATTTGGTGCAACATTTGCAAAACGCTGAACTAATCCGCTTGGCCATCTGATAATAACACTGTCTATTATGGATGCACTGCCCAAACCAAACTCTACAGGTAATGAGTTCTGCCCTTTGCCGCCTGAGCCGCCCTGGACTTCTCTTATCATCGATAGACTTCCAGCTTTGACCTTTACCCTTGCACCTATAGCAGAACGGTTTGAATTTATCCCTCTTAGTCTGAGTTCAACCCACTTATTAGAATTGCCTGCATTGCTTTTATATAACCTGTTTTCTGTACCATTATTAACAAGGTAAATATCAACAAATCCGTCGTTATTATAATCACCTAATGAAATGCAGGCAGAGTGCCTAATATCATTTGTTCCAACAGTTGAAGCAACATCAGTAAATGTACTGCCGTCATTCCTGTAAAGTTTATCAGGTGTTGGCTGACCGTTTGCAACATACAGGTCAAGGTCTCCATCGTTATCAAAGTCAAGCCATCCGCATGAATACGATTGCGAAGGGTCATTAACACCATACTGCATGCTGACTTCAGTGAATGTGCTGTTGCCGTTGTTTTGATATAGCAGGTTAGGTGCATTTGAAGCACCCAGATACAAGTCCATATCCCCGTCATTATCGAAATCACCCCAATCACACGACCATGTATATGCATATGTTGTTAACTGTGATGAAGTTGTTACATCAGAAAAAGTACCATTGCCGTTATTCACATATAATCTTCCGGTTACAGGATTAGGCGTATTAGTTTGAGAACCGCAAAAAAGGTCCATATCACCGTCATTATCATAATCAGCAGAGCCAAGGCATAAAGTAGATAAGCTATCCGTTAATCCTGAGGAATATGCAACATTGGTAAATGATAACAGATTTTCATTTTTAAACAAGTAGTTGTAATGATAAGGTATTCCATCATTGGCAAAAACAGCATCTACTTTTCCATCGCTATTATAATCAATCCAATTGATGGAGCCTCCGTATCCCATAAAATTTACACCTGCATTTGTAGTAAAATTTGTATATGCTGTACCTGTATTTTTATATAAGATAAGCACAGCATTATAATTTCCAACCATTATATCAATATTCCCGTCATTATCAAAATCTGCCGCGGAACATCCCCTGGTGGGAAATGTACCCGATACACCCCATGCCGCACCAATATCCGTAAATGAAGTGCCTGCATTATTTTTCCACAGGCGGCAATTCGTATTATTATTTGCATTATACAGGTCAAGCCAGCCGTCACCGTCTACATCAAGGAACACAGCCCCCTGCCCTGCTCCGCCATCATTTACACCCAATGAAACCGATACATCAGTGAAAGTAACCTGGCTGAAAATATAGGATGGTAACAGAAATGTAAGAAGCAGTATTAAATATTTCATATTAACTCCGTTTTGTTGTGAAGTTCTGAATTATAAATATATCTAACTAATTAAATATAATTATTTATTCACCGATAATCAGTTCTATAATATAAGTTTTATATGTCATAAATTGGTGATTATCAGTAAATTGATAACGCGTAGCATAACAAATAAGTGTCACATCATCTCCTTCATCCTCTTTGCAGCCATCTGCATCAGGAATTTAAATTGTTCTTCACTGACGAGATAAGTTCCTTTTTCCTGGTCAATCTTTTCTCTCCATTGCGCCGGCATTCTGTTCTTAAGCCAGAAGACTATTGCCTTCATATCAGGCGGATAGTATTTTTTGACCGGATGTGCAGCTACTACACCCTTGTTCTTTGTATAAGTTATCTCATCACGTGAATAACCCATTGCCCTGCTGTATAACGACTCGACCACATTCTTACCAAACACGGTTTTACCGCGGAATATTATTTCACCCATTTCCCTGTTCCTCTGTATTGCACGGTAAAATTGTTTCTCTGTGATGTGGAATATATCGGCGATTTCCTTTTCAGTCAATCCGTAGCCGGCAAGTTTCTCGAGCGTACCGGCATCTGCAATCACTTCATGCCGTCTTTTTGATTTTTTGCGAAGTATAAATGTTTTCATGTTCTATCTCCAATCCCCGTTGAAACGGGAATCTTTACATCCCCGCGGAAGCGGGGAACTCTTAATTAATAAAAAAACGGGACAACCACATAATTCCGGATTTCGAATTTCCAATTCGTAATTGGCAATTCGTAATTCGTAATTGTGATTGCCCCGGGTTCTCCGGTGACAATTTCATCACACTATACAAATATACAATACGATTTTGGTTTTTGCAAGTATTTACTGAAAAAAAAATTCATCAGATTTACAGGATTCAGTCCCCCTTTATTAAGTCGAAGATCCCGCTAATGAAAATCAGATGCGGGAGGGGCAAGGGGGATGAGTCAACATTTTTTTTGCCACAAAGCCACTAAGTACAAAGCAGAACTAGGGTAGCACAGACACTCTTTCCACCTTACGCAAATCATAATTCAATTTGTTACCGAAAGAGATATACAGGTAATTTAAGTTCCCGTCCTCACCCCCCGACCCCCTCTCCTATGATAGGTGTTAGGAGAGGGGGAGTTCCTTTTACTTTTAAGATTTTATTATTACTCAAGTTCTATATTTTTATGTCTCCCCCTCTCCTTTCATGTA
>RPQH01000175.1 GCA_003820375.1 Ignavibacteriota bacterium | reverse complement strand
TACCGCACCGCCTGTAATACCGGAGAGCATTAAAGCTGATGCTCCTGCTGTGCTGTTAAATGTATTATTTTCTACTATTGCAGGGGCAGAGACCTCTGCATAAGCCATTATGTTTACAAAGGGGATATTTGATATACCCGCTTCAAAAGTATTAGCACCTATATATATATTATAATCATCTCTTGTAAGGCATGATATATTTAAAGCACCTTTCAGGTTATCATTGCCTGCAGTAAATAATGAGCGTCTAATATCAACAACGGGACAATCTATTGTATTAACAGCATAGGTTGTGTCGTTGGCAAGTCCGGAGAACTCAGAGTGATAAATCCTCACATCGGCATTATTAAAAACCAGTCCGTTAAAATGATTGCCCTCAGCGGCATCAAAAGTAATTTTATCAGAGCCCTGGTAGTCCAAGTCACCAGCAGTAAAAAAGCCGCCGTCAACGACAATTGTTGATGAATCTGTAAAATGCAGCTTAGCTCCTTCTTCAATAGTTAAGTTAAAACCGTTGGTGAAGAGAGTATCTGTGAGAGTGATTTCCTGGTCACCTGAGATATTTTCATCAGCAAGCATTACGCCGCCGGATACCACAGGCTCTAATTTAAAAAGCTTGCCTTCACCGGGTTTAAACCAACCCATATTTCCTTCATTATTTCCCATATCAACAAAGCCATTATAAAACCTTGAAAATGTAACAGGCGGATTTGTAAAACTACCAACTTCTGAGATATTCCAGGTATTTGCCGCTGATGGCAAATTATCTGATTCAAATGCAATTCTAAGTATTCTGTTATCCGGTGTATAATTATTTTCATCTTTTGGTATGCAGCGTCTGTTTACCATCATAAAATATTTAATTGCAGCATTTTCCGGGTCATTGAAAAAACCTATTTCCCAGAACCTCTCTTCCAGACAGTCAAGCCATTCGGGACCGTCAAAATAACATCCATTGTTAAAACCATTTTGTGAAGGATCAACGCTTTGTATATTGTCGATATAATTATAGTGTACACCTTCGGAATGTACACTATATGCATTCTGCCAATTAATTTTATCAAGTGTTGGCTTCCATAATTCAATTTTTAGATTCATATCTTTAACAGCCTGCCATTTATTCTGATGATAAAGATTCGATGTCCTTTCATTACAATTAACTGTATTATTTTCATTGAGCATTGTAAGTCCAAAATCATACCATGGTTTGCCATTTTCCGGCTGGTTTTCCCAGCCCTGGAAAAATCCCCGGTCCTGGATCATAGAATTGCTTAAGGAATACCAGCTGTGATAAATAAACCAGCATAATCCATCTACTCCATGAGCAATTGCAATCATTGCCTGAGCTGACAGCTCTTCATTGGTTGGTTCACGTACACCACAAAAATTCCATATTGATGGGTCATTATCATCCGGTGTCAATGAACCCTGAAGCTGTGGCTGTAGAATAATTTTGCTGGCAGGTGAATAGATATCTCTTTGCTGTTTTGCTTTTTCAAGCTGATAAATATAACTACCCCTTGATGATGGTATAAAAACCCTTTGTTGTTCCGGATAACTATAATATGTGTTTTCATTCAGGGTAATGGAGTTTGATGTTTTATCGCCTAATAACTTTAATTGCAAAGATTGAGTGTAATTATCATCGCTTGTTGTTTTCCAATTGGGGTGGAAACCGGGTACATCGTTAATATTATTGTACATTGGTGGAATTAATCCCTCAATAATCTCTAAGGCATTAACATCATAAAAGGGAAGATTAAGCTTAGACATTAATGGTACATAACAGGCAGTATTATCCTTTTGGCTTCTTAAATTATGATACTGACTTAATGCACATGTTAGTTTTCCACCGTAAGGTGCAATTAAATTCTTAATGTAATTTATACATGGATAATTAGAATATGTTACTTCATCGGTAAAGAATGAAATGTTAGTGTTATGACCGGCAAATTCCCGTGCTTCCTGCTGAATTACTTCATCAAAATCACCATTTAACAATTCTTCACCTATTTTATCATTAACCTCAACATAATCTATCCAAACGTCGGTTTGCCCGTACCACCAGACTTTGAAATCCACATGGCATGATTGGTCCCATCCTGGTGACCAGTCATTCCACCCTTGTGCTAAGCCACCATTTGTAGAACCGGAGATATTTAAATCTATTGTCGGGTTTTCATCAGTAAAATTGAAATCTTCTATGTAATCGCCTTCGTAGTTTCCACCATTTTGTTTTTTAAAATTTCTTACTTTAATATTAATTGATTTAATTGGTGTATCACTTTGTCCGAATTTAAAAATATCTATCCTTGCAACTTCAGTTGTGCAATTAGGATCAAAATCTGATAATTTTATCTTCATCATAGGTCTTATTTTCCACGTTCCTAAGTCATTTGGCTTTCCGCCGCTTATATCTGTATGCTGAAGATTCTCGGTAATGTTCTCAAGTATATACTTAGGTGCAGCATCCCATTCATTGCAATTGCCGTTTGCATAGGCATGAAGTACCATCCTGTTCTGGTCCTGTTCCAAACAACCTTTATTTATACCATAAGAAAAACCCCAGTTGCCGCCTTCTGCTTCATATCTTAAGCTTTGTCCATAACAGAAATTTGTCATGTTAACCTGTGAATATATCCCTTTTAAACCACCTGCACCTACTGCATCCATCAGACTATTAAAATGAGGTATCTGATACTGAGTGTTTTTCATTGCTTTTATAAATCCGAACCGGTTTGTACCGCTTTCACCGGTTGAATAAGGGTTTGCATCCATATAAGTATGGATAGTATTAAAATGCAGCTCATTATACTTGCCAATTTTATTCTCAATTGTCCAGCAAATATTATTTTGATCATCATACATCCAATCGCCGGGTGAATTATTAAATATGCAGTTAATAAAATCCTTACTCTCTGCAGGCGGCGGTGAATAAAATGGTTTTACCGAGGCAGATGTTTTTATATTTGAGTTTGAATTTATATTTGCAATTAAATTTGATTCAGCATCAGCATTAATTTCAGAATTAAATCCTGAAATAAGTAAATAATAAACAACAGGCATTAACAACAATATGAGCAGATTTGTCGTTGTTTTGAATTTCTTATAAAATTTTATGGAAAAATTTTTAGAAATCATTTCTTTCACCTTTGTTTTTCTTTCTTTGTTTTCTTTTTATTTAATATTATTTTTTTGTATTAATCCTCTTACAGAATTAATTTTTTATCTATATTTTATTATTTTATAAGTATTCCCGCTGAAGAAGGATTTCAGCTAGAATGATGTAATCATTTTAGCATTAACATTTTTTTAGTATCTGCAATTATTCCGTCAATAAATAAACTGTAGAAGTATATGCCCGAGGAAATATTAACTGCCGTATATGTGAGTTCATAAGTTCCTGCTGTTTTTTTCTCATCAGCTAATACAGCTATTTCTTTACCGGTTATATCAAATACTTTTAGTTTTATTAAAGATGTTTTCTTAATGTCAAATTTTATCGTTGTAGATGGATTAAAGGGATTAGGGTAATTCTGATATAATTTATAATCATTTGGTACTCGTGAAGAAATTTGTTTTACATCAGATATTATAGTACCTCCACCATCAGTTGTTTTAACTAATCCTGTACCTCCAGCCCAACTATGAAGAGTATCATTCCTAAAGTTATGGATAGCCATATTATTTTGTATAGGGCTTATTTGATAACCCCAAGTTTTACCTCCGTCAGTTGATTTAGGAATTCTGTAAGACTGCATACCGCTATATCCAACGGTATTATTAATAAACTTCATATCAAATCCTGCGGATGTATTACCAATTGCATTTGCCCAATTAAATCCTCCATTAGTTGTATAAATGACTCCATTACCAGTGCCTCCTCTTGCCCAGCCATTTAATCCATTTAAAAAAAATATTGATTCAGGAATAGTAGTAGTATTTTCTGTATAAATTAGGTTCCAATTCTCACCGCCGTTTGTAGTTCGGAGAATATTATAAGTCGAATTGTTACCTGCCACCCAGCCGGTATCTTTATTGATAAAAGACATTCTATATGGTTGGTAAAACTGGTTAAGCTGTTCAGTCCAGCTTTGTGCTCCATCGGTGGTCTTCCATAAACCGCCAAATACAACACTGTTACAACTCACCCATCCTGTATCTTTGTTTACGAAATATATATCATCAAATCTAATAGTAAGCAGCCCATCAATTATCAATTGCCAGTTTAAACCCCCGTTAGTAGTCTTAAACATTTTACTTGTACCTGAACCACTGCCTCCTGCTGCATAACCTGTGTTTTGGTCTGTAAATTGTATTACATTCATTTCAAGTGTCCGTGCAAATTGCGTAATCCAGTTGATACCTCCATTAGTAGTTTTAAATATATAGCTAGTATCATTAGTAGATTGTTTGCCTTGTGTTAATACCCATCCTGTTGTTATGTCCACAAAATATATATCAGTAATGAAATCATTAACAGGCAAACTCTGCTGGTACCATCCCGGGGGCGGGGAATCGGATATAAATGTTGTTGCTATAAACAGAAGTATTAATTCTGATATGATTAGCTTACTGAAAGTTCGATTATTCATAATTAATCCGATTTTATATTGTTATTAATATAAATTTAAATAATATATGCTAAAGTTAACAGGCACAGTAAATCCAAGTATGATAATTAAGACAACAAGAAGCGGGAATAAAATTTTAAGCTTTTTTCTCATGGTGCATGGGAGTTAATTGTTGTAACTTATTGATTATTTCTGATTAATACAATTAATTTAGCGATAGGACTAGAGGAGAGAATCAGAGTTCCTTCCCCTCCTTCCCAAGTTGTACTTGCCTATGCTAAATCCTGCCTGCCCTGAATCTTGTTTACAGGAGTGAAACAGCAGGAAGGAAGAAAAACAACTGCCAAAGGCAGTCAAGTCAACAACGGGGCAACTAACCAATCCGGTCATCGTCTCAATTTT
>RPQH01000174.1 GCA_003820375.1 Ignavibacteriota bacterium | reverse complement strand
GCTGTAAACTGCTCCAAACTTTTTCATCTCTTCTTTGATAATTCTTATTTCAGGATGTTTTTTGAATACAACTTTTTCGAAATCATTTGTGAACTTATCAATATACTTTTCCGAATACACTTTTATCGTGTTCAAAGTTTTTGGCTTCTCGTTTTTTATTCCAAGCATTTTATATGCGAGTGGCGTTGAAACATGAATTCCGGGATTTACAATTAAGATAGCATTATCTATCTTAAAATCCGGAAGAGGAATTAATTTCTCGCCGCGTGAGCTTGCATAAGCTGCATTGCCCAAAAGAAAATAGGGTACATCGCTGCCTATTTTCAGGGCAACCTTATCCAGTTTCTTTTTTTGATTTTCATCTAATCCGAAGGCACCAGAAAGTATCTTCAAAACAGCAGCAGCATCGGAGCTTCCGCCGCCAAGACCCGCACCAATGGGGATTTTTTTGCACAATCTCATGTATATTTTAAAGCTTTCCTGTATATTGAATTCCTGCAAAAATAGCGAAACGGCTTTCACACATAGGTTATCGTTGTTGTTTATCAATCTGCCGTTTGTTGTAAAATTTATTATTGCTCCTGTCCCTGAATGAGAAGATATTTTAACCGTTATCTTATCAGATAATTTCACAGGGTAAAAAATTGTTTCAATATTATGGTAGTTATCTTTCCTTTTGGAAAGAACATGCAGCCCGATATTTATTTTTGCCGGCGCTTCTAATGTGATGGTGGAATTCATGCGGATAAAAATAATGAAAAGCTTTATAGTATTAAAGGGAGTAGTAATAATTTTTACTTAATTCGATTTATGCAAAAGTACAATCATATAGTAAGATTTTAGTTTTTGTTTTTAATTTCAGCACACACCTCACCCCCCAACCTCCTGTCATTCCCGCATGCTTTTAGCGGGAATCCACTATAGATGATACGGATAGTCTTTAAGATAGAAAAAATTGCTTCCTTTTTTCAGGTCAATCAAAATCTTCAATTCTTGAAATTCTTTTGTACCTATCCCAATGGATTCCCGCTAAAAGCATGCGGGAATGACAGGGGGTTGAGGACATGTACTGAAATTACCTGTATATTTCTTTTGCAACAAACTGATTTATGATTTGCGTTAGGTGACTTACTCATCCAACACTATCGATTTCAGTACTGGCTAATATTATGGTTTATTATATTCTATCCATTCTAGTCATGGAATGAGTAAAAGCCCTTATGATAAAATTGAAACTTAAAGTAATAACGTGCAGTAAAACAAAAAAGAAGTTAATTTATGAATGTATGCCTGCCCGGGATAATGTATTAAATTATTTTATTAAAATCAAAAATTTACGTGTTAAATGTTTACTGTTTTTCATATTGTTTTAAAGATTTTTTAATTAAATTTGAGTCTGGAACAATTACAAATAATAATTAAATGCATATAATAATTCTAGGTCCCCCCGGTGTAGGCAAAGGAACTCAATCAAAATTAATTGCGGAAAAGCTGGGGCTCATACATCTTTCAACGGGCGAAATCTTACGAAAGGCTGTTGATGAAGAAACACCTTTAGGATTAAAAGCAAAAGATGTTATGGAAAAGGGAAAGCTTGTTTCCGATGACCTGGTTGTTGGAATAATTAAAGAAGAGCTGCTGAAAGACGGAATAAGCCACGGGTTTATTCTGGATGGATTTCCCAGAACACTTGAGCAGGCAAAAGCACTGGATAAATTATTAGATGAGTTTCATTTTAGTGATGTGAAGGTAATAAATATAACTGCAGATGAAGATGAAATTATAAGGCGGCTTATGCAAAGGGGACGGAAGGACGATACTCTTGAAACTGTTAAGCACCGGCTGGACGTTTATAAGAAACAGACAGCACCGGTTAAACAATATTATGGGAAAAAATTTATTGTTTTTGATATTTGCGGTATTGGCGAAATACAACAAATAAACAATAAGATTTTAGAAGTGCTTACACAGGTTAATGAAAAAGAGCTAAATTAAAAAAAGTTACTGATAAATTCTGCAGAATTTACCTATCATATTATTAAAAAAGTAGTTAAGTTGCATAAATATAAATTTAAAATTATCTTTGTACGCACTTTAATAATCAGCTATGAGTTCTATAAAAAAAACATCTCTACATGACGGAAAAATCATCATTCTTGAACTAAAAGGGAATTATGTGGGCGGAGATGAAACTGACGAATTACGTGACGAAATAAAGAAAGTTTCCGAAGAAGGGAATACGAAATTAATAGTTGACCTGGGTGAAGTTTCCTATCTTAACAGTTCTGCCCTCGGAGTTCTGATAGCAGCACATGCCAACTACGCTAAACGCGGCGGCAAAATTAAGCTATGTCAGCTCAATAAAAATTTAGAAAACCTGTTTGTTATTACCAAACTAAGTTTAATTTTCGATTCGTTTTCCAGTCAGGTTGAAGCAATTGCAAGTTTTTCGGATTAACGGAACCCGCTTCAGGCGGGGTACGGGGACTGAAACAAAAACAATACTAAGTATCAATAATATTTTTAACTTTGGAGGTATTAATTTAAAATGAAACAATCCGTATTTATCACTGTGTTAATAGTTGTTGCGTTCGTTGTCTCTCTTTTGATCTATATGTTTGTGTTTGGAAATCCCGCCAATTTCAAAGGCGATGCTGCAGGTACACCGGCAAACATTTTCGGACAGATATATAAAGGCGGACCGGTTGTTGTAGCTCTTTTAACTATTAGTATAATGGTTATCACTTTCGTATTCGAAAGAGCTTTATCATTGAAAAAAGCAAAAGGACGCGGAGCAATCGAGCCTTTCTTAAAGAAAGTACAAAATCTTATTCAGGAAAATGATATCGAGGGTGCAATAGCCGAGTGCGATAAACAACGAGGCTCTCTTGCAAATGTTTTACGGCTTGGTCTTGAAAGATACCAGGTTGTTAAAAATGACCCCATCGAAGGCGAAAAGAAGCTTGCTGAAGTTCAGAGAGCTATTGAAGAAGGTATGATGCTCGAGGTTCCTCTTCTTGAAAGAAACCTTGTTGCTCTATCAACTATCGCTTCTATTTCCGTGCTTGTTGGTCTGTTCGGAACTGTGCTTGGTATGATTCGTTCATTCTTAGCCCTTGCAACTGCAGGAACACCTAACGCAACCGAGCTGTCAACAGGTATCTCCGAAGCTCTTATAAATACAGCATTCGGTATCTTTGGTGCTATCGTAGCTATCATTTCTTACAACTTCTTCTCAACGAAGGTAAGTAACTTTACATATATGATAGACGAAGCAACATATAACATGATGCAGATTTTAACAGTTAAATCAAAGTAATTATTAAAGAATATATCAGCTATTAAAGTTGGAGATTGAATTATGCCATCAATAAAGAAACCAAAAAGACCCGGTGTTCCTATAGACATGACTCCATATGTGGATGTAATCATGCTGATTCTCACATTCTTTATGCTTACTGCTCAGTTTAAAGCCGAATTATCGGAAGATGTAAAAGTGACATTACCATCATCGGGAAATGATACAACAAAGCTTCCCGAAAGAAATGTGATGACGATTCTTGTAAATAAAGCCGGTGATGTATTCGCAGATGTGGATAATATCAAGGTGAGAGAAGATGTCCTGGGCGATGCGTTCGGGCTTGCAGCTTTCCATCCGGATAGCACTACTCCTGCCGGGTATGAAACACAGAGCATAAACGATAAAGAAACTAAACGTGTATTGGCAAAGTTTACCGATAGAGAAAAATTTAAGAAGCTGCTTATCGATTTCCGGCTGTCCTCGAAAAATATTGTTGGAAAAGATTTGAGGATTGTTGTTAAAGGCGATAAGGATGCTGATATCGGGGCAATTCAGGACCTGATGGAAATGCTTAGGGAAACTAAGAATACCAGGTTCAGTCTTGTTACAGATATGGAACAGGGCGACGAAAAGAAATAATATTAACAAGCTTTATAAGGAGATTTAAAAAATGGCAAGTGTAGACACCGGAGAAAGCGGCGGTCAGCAACGCGGTCATAAAAAGAAAAAATGGATGCAAAGGAAACGTCTGGGTTTCAGAATTGATATGACACCCTACGTTGACGTTATCATGCTTTTGCTTACATTCTTTATCATGACATCAACACTGAACCAGCCCCAGGTAATGCAAATAAACCTGCCAAAAGGTGAAAAAGAAGATGTTGTTAAGGTGGATATGGGTAACGTAGTATTTATCAGAGTCTCGGAAAAAGGAAACATCGCTATCTCTAAAGGTAAACCGGACGGTACTGAAGAACAACCGTACAAGGTTGACTTCAAAAAACTGAAAGAATATATAGAAGCTCTCGGGCATGCAAATAAGGATATGATTATGATTCTGAAATTTGACAGGAAAGGTAAATATAATTATATGGTAGACCTGCTTGATGAAATTAACAGGGCAACTATTGAAAAGAGATACAGCTTTTCACCAATGAATGATGAAGATAAGAGAGTACTTGAAGTTATAGGCGGGTAAAAACGTCAATTGTAAGACGTAAAATGTCAAATAGTTTAAAGCCATTCTTTTGAATAAGGATGGCTTTTTTTATAACCGGTAGAATTGCGAGCGGTTTGAATAAGTTCTTAAGGTTCATAAAGTTCATAAAGTTCATAAGGATAATGCTAATTGCGAGCTTGAATATTAGCAGATTTATTTATTAGAATATATGCTTTAATTTCACAGACGTTTTTGGTAGGTAAGGAAAGCGAAGCGGGTACCCTCTGGGCAATGGCATTAAGTTAAGGATTCAATATTCTATATGATTTAGAATCCCGAAGGGATGGTATTATGGTAGAAAAATATTCCGACCAAAAAAGAATCCCGAAGGGATGATATTATGATTTGATTATGATTTGATTATGATTTGATTATGATTTGATTATGATTTGATTATGATTTGTCGGCATATATTGAAAAAATACCAAAATTCGTAATTATCCTATAATAAACAAATAATTATTCATAATATCATCCCTTCGGGATTCTTTATC
>RPQH01000173.1 GCA_003820375.1 Ignavibacteriota bacterium | reverse complement strand
TAAGGTTTATAAGGTTTATAAGGTTTATAAGGTTTATAAGGTTTATAAGGTTTATAAGGTTTATAAGGTTTATAAGGTTTATAAGGTTTATAAGGTTTATAAGGTTTATAAGGTTTATAAGAAAAAATCCCGCCTGCCTGCCACTGGCAGGAAGGGATGAAATTATAGTAGAATAATTAAGATAGAAGGAACTACGTGACGAAACGTATAAGGAAAAACACAAATGAAACGAACATAGCTACGTAACGAAAATGAAAATTTCTAATTAACAATAATTTATATAAAACAAGCTGCCTTTTTAAATCATTGAAATCATATTATTTCCAAAACTGTTACAGCGTTTAAATTACATTGCATTTAAAATTCAGTATGAATAATTTGATAAAGTGTTTAGAAAACAGCTAACAACATACTTACCTTATTTTCAATTCTTAATGAAAAATAACGCCATGAAGATATTTATATACATACTTTTTTTCTTTTCAGCAATCAATTTCACTTTTTCGCAGGAGTATGTTACAGTAAATGCATCTGCGTCAAAAAAAGAATTCACAGCAAGTGAGAATATTAAAATAAATGTTAAAGCCAGCATACAGGAAGGCTTTCATATCAATGCAAACAAAATTGCAGATGAAGACCTTATCCCGACATCAGTTAAAATTACTGAAGGTGATTTTAAGCTTGTAAGGGCAAACTGGCCGTCTCCGAAAAATTACAAGTTCAGCTTTTCCGAAACGGAGCTCCAGGTTTTTGAAGGAAGCATTAATATTGGTTTAAATCTTAAAGCCAAAAAAGACCTTAAACCCGGAAAATATGAAGTTAGCGGTTCAGTACATTACCAGGCATGTAATGACCGTGCCTGCTTTGCTCCTAAAGATGCTGAGTTTACGGCTTCGTTTACAGTGAAAGAAGATACAGTAAAGAATGTTGATACCGTTAAAGCAAAAGATACTGCAACTATCGATACAACCGGTCAGGGCTCAAAGCTTGATAATGAAAAGCCAAAAACAACTTTAACCGAAAATAAAAGAGATACTACGCAGAATGTTACTGCAGCAACCGAAAACAAAAATCAGATTGCTTCTGTAATTGAAGAAAGAGGAATGTTTGTAGCTTTGCTTTTTATATTTGTTATTGGCTTAGCGTTAAACTTAACCCCTTGTGTATATCCTCTTATCCCTATAACAATAAGCTATTTTGGTGCACAGGTAAGCAATAGTACAGGTAAAAAGTTTATTATAGCTTTGTTCTATGTGATGGGTATGTCAGTCACATATTCGGTATTAGGTCTAATAGCAGCGTTAACAGGCGGTGTATTTGGCAGCTTACTGCAAAGTCCTATAGTAGTAGCAATATTGGTTTTAATATTTTTCGCATTGGCATTAAGCATGTTTGGATTGTATGAAATTAGAATACCACAATCATTAGCAAACTTCAGCGGTAAAAACAGGCAGGGTTATCTTGGTACTTTTACAATGGGTCTTACGGTTGGCTTTATTGCAGCACCTTGTATCGGTCCGTTAGTATTAAGCCTTCTGGTTTATGTCGGTCAAACAGGAAATCCTTTCTTAGGATTTATAATGTTCTTTATTTTATCTATGGGACTTGGATTACCGTACATTTTCCTTGCATTATTTTCAAGTTCTATCACAAAGCTTCCGCGTTCAGGTGAATGGATGGAAGGCGTAAAAATAATATTCGGTATCATAATGCTTGGATTGGCATTATACACAGCACAGCCGTTAATATCAACAAGGGTGTATGAAATAATTTTCCCTGTATTTTTAATTTTAGGCGGTGCATACTTAATATTGGTTGATAGAAAAGCAATAAATGCAACTACATATACAAGAATAAAATATACTCTTGCAATTATTGGAATTATCTGGGGTGCATCAAATCTGCATTTTGGCGAAGAACCGCAGGTAATGGCAGGCAAGCTCGATTGGCAAAACCTGATGACACAGACAGAGATTAATGGCTCTATTGCTAAAGCAAGCGATAAACCTACTATGATTGATTTTTATGCTGATTGGTGTGCACAATGCAAAGAGCTTGATAAATATACTTATGTTGACCCGAAAGTCATTGAACTTTCAAAAAAATTTAACAATATAAAGGTAGATTTGACCAAGGGCGATAAAGAAATTGAAAGCAAATATAAGATTCTGGGATTACCGGTTGTAACATTTATAGATAACAAAGGAAATGAATTAACTGAATTAAGAGTTACCGGCTTTTTAAAAGCCGATGAATTTACAAAAGTAATGGAAAAAGCTTTAAAATAAACAAAACTATGAAGAAACTCGTTTTATTATTAATTGTGCTATTTTGCTCGAACAGTTACTCTCAGTTCAAAGAGAACCCGCTGCGGTTTAATATGGATAAAAACAATTCTAAATTTGCATTAAGTGAATTGCGGAATGAATTAACTACCGGAGATTTTATAAAAGACTCAAATGATATTAATAAAACGGTTTCTAAAGGTTCAAAGAAATCACCGGGGCTTGCTTTTATTTATTCCCTGTTGGTTCCGGGAATGGGACAGCTTTATACAAACAGGTTTGATGTAGGTAAATACTTCCTAGTAAGTGAAGCTGCTTTGTGGCTTGGCTATGCTTCTTTTACTATATACGGGCAATGGCTGCTTGATGATGCGTATAATTATTCTGCTCAGCATGCCGGTGTTAACACGGAGGGTAAGGATAATGACTTTTTTGTGAACATTGGTAACTATTCAAATGTTGAGCAATATAATAATGAGATGCTTCAGTTTGGTGAATATGAAAAGATTTATGACCCGGAAAACGGTTTTGGCTTTTACTGGGATACGGAAGCGAACAGGAAAAAATACAGGGAAGACAGACTGGCAGGTGACAGGATACATAATGACAGGCTCTTTATTGTTGGTGCTATTTTGATTAATCATATTATCAGTGGTATTAGTGCGATTATTCTTACTAATGATTACAATAATAACTTAAAGAATGCCGGTGGAATAGAAATGAGTGCAGGTGTTATGAAAAATTTCAATAGAGTGGATGGATTAAAATTCCAGTTTGTAAAATGGTTTTGAGGGAAGAAGGTTGCAGGTTGCAGGTTGCAGGTTGCAGGTTGAAGGTTGGAAAGTTGGAAAGTTTCGAATAAGCGTTAGCTAAAGATGATAGGAGAATTCATAATAGATGACAGACAATTGTGAATATTAAAAATACATGCTCAACATAAAGCTGACAATTGAATATGACGGTAAAAAATATTTTGGCTGGCAAAGGCAAAAGAATAAACCTACAGTTCAGCAATCTATAGAAGAAGCATTGCAGCTTTTATTTTCCGGTGAAAAAATTACGCTCATTGGAGCAGGACGAACTGATACCGGTGTTCACGCTTACGGACAGGTGGCAAACTTCAAGATAAAAAAGAGCAGCTTAAAGGTTAAGTTAAAAGATTTAATCCATATATTAAACGCAATGCTGCCGCAGGATATTACGATAAAAAAAGCGGAACTTGTTGAACAGGATTTTCATTCAAGATACTCAGCTAAGGCACGTATATATAAATATTATGTTACTGAAACAAAACGGTCTGTAAACGCTGATAAGTATTTATTCATAAAAACAAAATTTGACATTGCATTAGCCAAAGAATATTGTAAATTGCTTACCGGGATTCATTGTTTCCGCTCATTGTGCAAAAATGATACCGATAAGCATGATTTTCAGGCAGATGTTAAATATGTAAAAGTAAGCAGAAAACGTGATGGTATAATTGAGTTTGAAATTTGCGCGAACAGGTTTTTGCATTCGATGGTAAGAGCAATTATTGGAGCTATGATAAAAGTTGCTTCAGGAAAAATGGAACTTAAAGAATTTAAAAATAAATTTGAAAAAGGAGAAGAAATAAAGGCACAATACGTACGGTCTAACGCATTATTTCTTTATAAAATAATTTATTAAAGCGATGAAAAAAATCTCAATATCGGCAATTATAATTTTAAGCTTTATTTCCGTAAGTGTTTTTGCACAACAGCAGGATATTAAGCTGAGCCTGCATGAACAAAACGTAAAAGAATTTAAATACAGCAAGTTTAATATTACAGAAAATTCAGATAAGTTCAATAAAGCAGAGCTAAAGAATGTACTGCTGAATTCCGAAAAAAACGCAAAACGATTAAATATATCTGATGTAAAAAATAATGTTTTGCCGGATGAAAGCCAAAAGAAGTCACAGCTATTGGCAATTGGATTATCAGCATTATTACCCGGGGCAGGTGAGTTTTATGCAAAGAGTTACATAAAATCAGCAATATTTCTTGCTGTTGAAGCTGCTTCATGGATATATTTTGCTGCATATCAGTCAAAAGGTGATTCACAGACCGATAAGTTTCAAAGCTATGCAGATACATACTGGAGTATGAGAAAATATGGTCAATGGCTTAAAGACGGGGATTTTATTGGTGCTGAAGGAATTAATCCCAATGAAGAGAATCTCAATGTGCTGAGAGACCAGATTATTGCTTGTGAACAGCAAAATCCTTTTTCACATACATTACCCGTTTACAAATCCCAGCAATATTATGAGTTAATAGGGAAGTATCAAACCTTTCAGGGCGGATGGACAAATCTACAGCATGACCCTGATAATATACCTACCTCACCTTATTATTACAGAACTTACCGCGACCCGATATTTCTTGCATACGCTGATGAAAGACAGCTGGCAAATGATTATTTCAATTATGCAAAGACCGGCATTTATGTTGCAATATTAAATCATATATTAAGTGCCGCAGATGCTGCATGGAGTGTAGCCATCTATAACAAAAGCATAAAAATGCAGACCGGGTTTGAAATAAAAAGATATCATTCTCCGTTTACCGGAAGTGTAGGAAATTTACCGAGCTTTAAATTCAGTGTGAGTTTTTAGTTGTATTGAACACCGGAATTAAATGATTATAAAAGCCAGAACCCCAGATTTACCCTGATTTATATGATTAAGTATGATTTGTTCTTCTTTAGGTTTTTATTATTTTTTTCTCGAAATGAAGATATTTTTTATGATTGAAGATCTAATCATTCTAATCTGGTTAATCAGGGTAAATCTGGGGTTCAGCTTTATTATCCGGAAAGAGGTTTTGTTTCAAAAGTAAAATATCCCTTATCACTGAAATACTTTTTTGCTG
>RPQH01000172.1 GCA_003820375.1 Ignavibacteriota bacterium | reverse complement strand
AATTACCTGTTTATTTTTTTCGTAACAAATTGATTTATGATTTGCGTAAGGTGAATTAGTAAATTTTTTAAAATCACACATTAAGCTTACTAAGTCTTGGAATTATTCGTTTATTAACGAACATATCTATTTTAAATAATTTATTATAAAAATAAAGATCATTCTAATAAAAAGACTTAGCAAGAATATTCGCACGAAATTGTGTAAGGTGAATTAATAAGTTTCAGTATTATTTAATCAATATATTTTTTATATATGGGGCGGTAACCTGAAAGGTAAGCAATTGGTGTTAAGATAGTAAATACTATTTTCTGAATAATGAAAGGTGGTTTGGTAATCCTGAATGCTTTCGAAAATCTGTTTGCCATTAAGGCAACTTGTAAAATATTTGGCATTCCTCCGTCATTTGTTTTTCCGTCATTTGCCAGGCCTGTACCCAGTTCAAGCAAATATTCAGTATTCAATGCGGGAAAGACTTTCCAGTTTACTACTGTCTTGCTATCCGAGTCATTCCACATAGAATGCACTACGTTTTTCGGAATGTTTAGTATATCTCCCTGTTTCAAAATTTTTACCTGCCCGTTAATTCTGACATACAGCTCACCTGATAGAACGGTAAACTCTTCTTCTTGTAATGGATGATAATGAGAAACAGGTTCTTTTGAATGGGAGTTATAAGTTGATTCCATTTCAAGCAGCTTACCGTTTGTATCTTTAGCTGTTTGAATAAACTTTATATCCTGCCCTGTCTTTGTGTTTTGTATTATTTTTCCTTTGAATGCCATTTTTATATGACAGTCAAAACTTTTTGCTAAGGATATAAAGTTCCTGAAAAAACAGAAGTATTATTCCTGCTGAAGTTGTTTTCTTGAATACAAATAGATTAGAGTTATAAGTACAATCATCAGTACATTCCATATGAAATAACATATGAGTCCCCCTGTAGTCATCACCCAGCTTACATCAATAATTGTCCATACAGCACTGCCAATACTTACAATTCCATTCGTTACAAGAAGCCATTTAATAAGATTGTTTTTCCCGCTGTAATATTCAGACATCAGCATATTTGCAATTCCTAAAAATGCATAGCCCCACATTTCATTTGCCCAGCAAAATGACATTGGGTTTGACATGGAGAAAGTTGAAATTGCTGAATCATATTCCGGTTTATAATTCAGGGCAAGGTTGTGAACAAAGGTAGTCTGGCATATATAATTGAATGCAATCAATGTGAAAAAAGCAATTGTCCAGCCAAACGAAACCAGCAAATGAAATTTCTTTCTGTCGTCTTCTTCTTTGAAATTCAGGTAATGCCCTGCCGAAAGCATCAGCATTCCTCCAATTAAAAGAAAACCGAAGTAAAAAGGTAAATCCTGTATTGTAGAATAATTCTGCACAAATACAGCAGGAGAAATCCATAAGGGCTGAGGTTTTACAAATGATACTATAATAAATGCAACAGGACCGGACATGATGAAGCCAATTAAGGCAACCAGAGCACCTAAAGAGATAAGCTTATTGTATGATATTTTCATCTTGTACAAAATTAGCGATAAATAGTTTGAATTAAAACTCTAAAAAACAAGTGTTTACATTCAAATTTTGTACCAAAATTTAGATATTTTTCATTAAATCTCATATAATTTACTAATAAACATAGGTTTATATTTGTATTAACATAAGAATTCTTACACAATTATCGTTTTTGTTCTTAACTTCTAAAATTTAACTAACCAATTCCTTTTTTTAAAGAGTTAGAGAATGAAATTTTTTATAATAAGATAAACGGTCTTATTATCACTTTTTAAATTAATATTTATATAATGAAAAAAACAATATATTTACTCACTTTTATTTTTTATGTATTATTAGTTTCACAGCAAATCCAAGCACAAAGTACATGGCAGGCAACTTCTTTAACCAACGCACCAGTCGCGAGAAATGGACACACAGTAGTTTGGACAGGCAGTAAAATGATTGTTTGGGGTGGTCAGAATTACCCAACAATTTTCAAATCCGGTGCTATGATTGATACGACAAATACCTGGACACTAATTGATTCTTTAACTGCTCCTGAAGCACGAAGATATCATACAGCGGTATGGACCGGAAGCAAAATGATTGTTTGGGGTGGTAGTGCCAGTACATATTTAAATACAGGAGGTGTTTATGACCTCGCTTCTAATTCATGGACTGCTACAACAACTACAAATGCACCCGCAGCCAGATTTGGACACTCTGCTGTTTGGGTTGGAAACAAAATGGTTATTTGGGGCGGTTACTCAAATGGCAATTATGTTAATACCGGAGGTATTTATGATGCAGTCAATAATACATGGACGGCTACTTCATTAACTAATGCTCCTTGTCCCAGAGAACATTATTCTGTAATATGGACGGGAAGTAAATTATTAATTTGGGGTGGTAATATTGGTAATGGCTTATGTTTTAAATCAGGTGGAATATTTGACCCTGTTTCAAACACCTGGACATCAATGGACTCAACTAATGCTCCAACAAAAAGATTTTTTCATACGGCAATTTGGACAGGCAGCAAAATGATTGTATGGGGCGGCGCTTATAATTACAGTGAAGCATCCTTAAAATCAGGTGGAACATATGACCCTGTTTCAAACACGTGGACTTTAATGGATAGTGTTAATGCTCCTTCTGCAAGAAATTTTCACTCTGCAGTGTGGACCGGCAATAAGATGGTAATATGGGGTGGATGGTTTTCTCCAAGCGCTACATTTTTTAAAACGGGTGGAATATATGATCCTGCTTCAAACACCTGGATACCGACCGATACTGTTAACGCACCTACAGCACGTGCCGATCATAAAGCAGTTTGGACCGGAAATAAAATGCTAATATGGGGAGGTTTTAATCCTAATGTTCAAACTTCTTTTAATACAGGAGGAATATATCAAAGTCCGGTTATGACTTCTATTCAAAAAATAAATAATGTTGTTTCAGAATACAGCTTACTTCAGAATTATCCTAATCCGTTCAATCCATCAACAATAATAAATTACAAATTATCAAATACCGGGCATGTAAAATTAAGCATTTTTAATATACTTGGAAAAGAAGTTGAAGTATTGATTAATGAGAAACAAAACTCAGGTTCTTACGAAATTCTTTGGAATGCTTCCGGATTGCCAAGCGGAATTTATTTTTACCGGATAACAGTTTTATCTGAAAATTCCGGGAGCTATATCGAGACCAAAAAAATGATACTAGCTAAATAACTGCATTATAATATCAGGTAATCTGAGCAAAAAGGCACATGGAGCAAACCCTTGTGCCTTTTTGTTTTCCTCCTTTCTTAAAGGAACTATTAACAGCCTATCTTCTTTACACTTAAAACTTCAAAAGTTATGAAAGATTTATCAAAGGTCTCAGGTAATTCAGAAATTACAAACATTTTTCCCGAACTGCCATATGAAGCATGGAAAGATACTTATTCAACCTTACACAGGTGGATGCAGATTGCCGGAAAGATAAAGCTTGAATTAATGCCAATGCAGAACCATTGGTGGCAGGTTTCATTATATATCACCTCAGCGGGTTTAACAACCGCACCCATACCCTATGGAAAAAATGTCTTTGAAATAATATTCGATTTCATCAACCATGAGCTGGTAATATTATTAAATAACGGGAAAAAAGTATCATTTCATCTGTATCCCCGTTCTGTTTCCGATTTTTACAATGAGCTGATGTTTCATCTCAGCTCTCTCGGTCTCCAGGTAAATATATGGACAACACCGGTTGAAACAGAAAACAGGATTCCTTTTGAAAAGGATAATGAACACTCATCATATGATCCGGAATATGTCCGTAAATTCTGGTTAATTCTTATTCAGGCAGATAGAATATTTAAGATATTCAGGTCGAAATTTTCTGGTAAAACCAGTCCAGTTAATTTCTTTTGGGGTTCGTTCGACCTGGCATTATCAATATATTCGGGAAGACCGGCACCGGAATATAATGGCAAAGTTCCGAATGTTTCCAGCAATGTAATTAAGGAATCGATGTCAATGGAAGAATATGCATGCGGTTTCTGGCCGGGAGAAGGGATTGGTGAACCTGCTTTTTATGCTTATGCTTATCCTGCTCCTGATGGATACAAAGAATATAATATTAAACCTGAAGGCGCATATTTTAACAAAACGTTAGGCGAGTTCCTGCTTCCATATGATATTGTGAGAAATTCACCTGACCCTGACCGTGCAGCTCTTGAATTTTTATGGACAACTTATGAAGCTGCAGCTATTGAAGGGAATTGGGATAGGAAAGCTATTGAATATAAACCTGCATTTCGGAAAGTAAAAATTTAAAGAGGTTAAGAATGATATGTAAACATGTAAGCTTAATACAGGACGTTGTGCCAAGTGCTGACGGATGCGAAGATTGTTTAAAAATCGGGGATACATGGGTGCATTTAAGAATTTGCCTCATCTGCGGGCATGTGGGATGCTGCGACCAATCAAAGAATAAACATGCGACAAAACACTTTCACGCTGCAAAACACCCGATCATTCAATCATTTGAACCCGGTGAAGACTGGAGATGGTGTTATGTGGATGAAGTGGTAGTGTGAAATATTTCAGTTAAACAAAATTAACACAAGCTATTGAATTTCAATCGATTACAATTTTAGTGTAATGCATCTTTGAATTTTTACATCCCATATTTTCATAATCTTCTAATCCGGTTACATTTTTTCTACGCCTTTTGGAATTATTATGAATTTCCTTCTTGTTTCATTTCTTATAGAGTCATAATCAACCCACATTCAATAACCCTAAAAATAAAAAATAAATGAAAAAACTTTTGCTGTTCTTACTGTTTAGTGTACCATTTATTTCTTATGCCCAGCAATATGATATGAGTTACCTGACATTTGCGAAATATATCAAAGAAGAGATGACGGATAAAGAATTCAAATCGATAGACGAATTCTTCGGCGGCAATTTCAGCGGTATCATCTGCTTTTATGAATATGGTGATTTTTCAGGTGATGGTGCCGATGAATTTGTAGTTATTACTTACGAACAAAACCCCGATATTGACGTTTATGTATTCCAGGGTACAGATAATGAAACTTTCGAATTTGTGAAAAAGCTAAGCTACCGGTACTGGAAATCAAGATACGAAGTGGCAATTTTAATAAAAAGAGGAACTTTATATGTTACCAGCACTGACCCCAAATACGAAAAATGGACCTGGAATAACTTTAAGCTCCAGAACGGAAAGTTAAATTTAGTAAAAAACGACATTTATCAATAACGGTAACAGCTCTCTCCTTTTATATTTGCTCGTGTTAGCTTTTTTGTTATCTTAAAAAATAAGAGGCTGTCTTAAAAGGCAGCCTCAGCCTAATTCCCAAATTTCTATTTGGGAATTTTTTTATTTATTCGACAAATTCTACCATTACTATATAGGAAAAATGGACTTTTGAGACAGCCTCTT
>RPQH01000171.1 GCA_003820375.1 Ignavibacteriota bacterium | reverse complement strand
TTATAAGGTTTATAAGGTTTATAAGGTTTATAAGGTTTATAAGGTTTATAAGGTTTATAAGGTTTATAAGGTTTATAAGGTTTATAAGGTTTATAAGGTTTATAAGGTTTATAAGGAAGATAATTCTCTATGGACTCTACGAACTCTACGAACTTCTTATTCCGGTTCTATAAATAATTTTCTATCAAATTTTATACGGGGAATTAATGATTCATCGAACGAAACTGATTCCCCGTTTTTTATTTTTGTTATCTCCGTAATACATGTATTAATCTTCCCGAGCAGGTCTGTTAATTCAACACCCTGGAACTGCGGTAAATATGCTGACAACTTTTCCTTTCCCTTTGTTAGCTGGCTGATTGCACCATTGGGATTTTTGCGTTTCAGAATATGATAAAATCCCACAGCAAGATGAATTAATCCCTGGTAAAATTTTCTGGATGGACCCCTGATATCAAACCAAACGTCTTCAAGAATATCATGGCAATCATAATATTCACCCGAATTAAATTTCTCTATGCCCGTTTCAAACCTGGAGAGAATTGTTTCTTCCACAGCATTAAGGCATATTTTCAGGCGGCGGCGGAGGAACAGGCGGAATGGGTTTTTCTACTACCGGCGTATCTCTTATTTCCGCTGTTACTACTCTTGGTCTCTCTTCTACCGGCGGAACTATAACTCTTTTTTTCTTTCTATCCAATAAGGCATCAAAACTTATAACACCTGCACCTGCAAAAAGGGTGATTAAAAAACAGGTAAATAAAATAAAATCTTTATTGAACGGTATGCCTTCAGATGGAAAAAAGCCCCTTATTGCAACTTTAAAAAGCATTGTTAAAGCTAGTATAAAGCTTGTAATTGGTGTAAAAAAACCAATAATATACAAAGCTCCGAATAAAATTAATATAAATGGTACAACAAAACCAATAATAAATGAAAGGTTTGGGTCAAGCATGTTTAATGCTTTAACTCTGTTTATATATCCTTCAATGTTGCTTGCCTGCTGGATACCGAGTATAAGAGTATATGTACCAAGCACAAGACGGATTAAAAATAAACCAATTGAATTGGTTCCGCGGGCTTTAAAAAATATGCTCATATGTTTTAAGGGTTAAGTTATCTTAAAATAATAAAAAAATTACACAATTATAACAAAAAAGGAAGTGGATTTAAATAAAGTTTATGGACTTAGGGTATTTTTCAATACATATTTTTTTGAACTCCACAAAATCTAACCAATTTCGTGAGCAGCATTTATCAGCTTTATTACGACATGCTTTAATTTATTTCGATATTATCAAAGAACGCTTGAGAGTGATTTTACTCTATGCAATCACCACTATCATAATTTAATATAGTAATTGCTCATTGTCAAGTTTTTAGTGAAAATAGTTTAAAGTGCTTGGGGTGTATAGAGTGTATATGGTGTTTAAAGCGGTTTTTAAATATTTATACTAATAAGAAGAATAAGCAGGTAAGGATTCCACTCTTGAGAGGGGAGGGAGCGAAGCGGAAGGAGTGTGTTTGTGAATGAGCCGGAAATACCCTAAAGTATTACTTTAACTCTCCAACAATAGCGACAATATATTGACAATTATAAATTCATATAGCTATTTTAGTTAATGATATAGTGAAGTTTTATTTTTCGGAATAAACCGTATTTCCTTCACATAATCGCCATTTTATTCGTAGCATTCCGGTGAATTTGACGGCGTTATCTCCTTATACTGCAATAAGTTAACCCCTGTTTTCCAAAAACGATAACCCAACTTGATACCAACTTGATACCAACTCCGACACAACTTGACCCCAACTCAGCACTGTTTTGACCCCAACTCTGATTTTACCCCTTACCCCACCATGTGTCATTCCCGCTAAAAGCATGCGGGAATGACAGATTGAGAGAGAGTCATTATTGTGACCTTTGGAAATCTCCGGTTAGTTTGTTGGTGGAAAACTCCACCAACAACGGGTGAATATAAATATCTGTTTGTCAATAAGTTAATAATAATTTATTAAATCATAAAAATTGCAAATAAAATAAAATACTGTTCTATTGTCATTTTATGATTAAATATCATTATCTTTACAGAATTTTTTCAAAAATTAACACAAAGGAATTATCCAATGAAAATATTAATTTTACTTTTTGTTCTGCTTTCTGCTTCAAATGTATTTTCACAGGTAACACTGACAAGCAATAACAATCCAACTGCAGGAAATACACAAATGATAACCGATTGCGATACTAATGGAGTATCACAGGGTAACCCCGGTGCAAATCAGACATGGACATTCACAAATCTGTCCAGGGGAGACAGTGTTTTGTTTAATTGGGTTTTATCAAGCTCAACTCCATATTCATCTCAATTCCCGGCATCAAATGTTGCATCTACATTTGATAATTCGTTTTACAGTTTTTTTACAACAACCGGAACTAATTTGACTGTTAACGGCTATGCCGGTCCTTCATCTGTTATTCCTTATTCAGATCCTGAATTATATATGCAGTATCCCTTCACATATAACAGCAGCTTTAACGATAATTTTGCTGCAAGTTATGATGTGGGTGGAATTACAACAATAAGAACAGGGACGATAAATGTGACAGGTGATGCATGGGGCACAATTAATTTACCTAATGGCTCTTTTGCAAACGCTTTAAGAGTGAAGTATATTATATCAACAAAAGATTCGTCAAATCCCGGGTTTCCGATTGTCACTTTAACGGATAATATGTCATTTGTCTGGTTTGTACCGGGTAAAAAGTTTCCGGTATTCGAAATAGTTTATTCAACAATTCGGTTTAACGGAACAGTGCAAGCCAGCTCGAAAACTGTAAATTATAATTCGGGTAACACACCTATTGGAATAAAACCAATTTCTACGGGGATTGCTAATGGATATAAGCTGGAGCAAAATTATCCTAATCCGTTTAATCCATCAACGAATATTAATTTCAGCGTACCTGCTAACTCAGGAAATGTAAGAATATATATTACAGATATAACAGGAAGAGAAATCGCGGAAGTTATAAATGAAAATAAATTAACTGCAGGAAGTTATTCTATAAATTATGATGCGGGAAATTTAGCAGCGGGTATTTATTTTTATACACTTGAAACAAAAAATTTTATAGAAACAAAGAAAATGATTTTGTTGAAATAAAGAATGACGAATGAAAAATGATGAATAAAAATGATGAGTGACGTGTTTGGGATTTGAGCGACAGTTAAATATGTCAAGTTATTTGGCAGCAGTAAAGATTATTCTTATTTATTTTATTACTTCTATTGCTTGTTATACTTTCTATCTTCAAGATAAACCTGACACTGATACTGAATTCTTTCCTTCCCAAGTTCAACTTGGGAAGGAAAACACGGAATTTGGTTCAGGTTATTTTATTTTTACCATCTTTTTACTCTCAATAAAATCCCCAGTTTCCATTTTGTAGAAATATACACCAGTAGATAAATTTTCCGCAACGAAATTTACTTTATATGTGCCTGCATTTAATTTTTCATCCAATAATATTGTAATCAATTTTCCTGTTACATTGTACACCGATAATCTAATGTGAACATTATTTTTAGGGATGCTGAATTCTATTAGTGTAGAAGGATTAAACGGATTTGGATAGTTTTGTGATAAGAAATATTTGTTCGGGATTTCTATAGATATCGGAGTTAGACCAACTTGTTGAGTATACTTTATTGTGCAGAAATCAAAAGAATTAAGAGCACTATTAAAGTCACTGCCTGAAACGTAAACATTCAAAAATGTATCAACCACAACAGACATCCCATCACCTCCTCCGTATCCTTGTCCTGTATATCTTTGCACCCATTGTTGAACGCCGGATGAATTGTATTTGATAGTACAAAATTCATATCCTGAATTAGTACCTTTGCTCTTGCCGCAAACATATAAATTTTCCTGCTGGTCTATTGCAATTGAATTCGCAATATCATTTCCGTTGCCGGGACCATTATATCTTATTAACCACTGTTGTACTCCTGTGATATTATATTTTATTGTGCAAAAATCACCTGCTACAACACCTGTTACATAAACGTTTCCCTGGTCATCAATTTTTAGATCAGTTGCATTATCATTTCCATTTTCCGGACCATTATACGTTTTAAGCCATTGTTGTACCCCGGAAGAATTGTACTTAATTGTACAGTAATCATAATCCGTTTGATATGTTCGAATGGATCCCGTTACTAATATATCATCATTGTTACCTACTTTTATCACTTTTGCTACATCATCATAATCACTGGCACTGGTATATCTTTGAGCCCATTGAAATACTCCTGACCCATTATATTTTACAGTACAATAGTCAAAAGTGCCCATAGCCTTACTTTTTCCCGTTATATAAACATTGCCTGAACCATCTAAAGCAATTGAGTTTGCATAATCGAAATCGTTATTAGGACCATTATAAAAGGAAATCCATTGCTGAATTCCAGATGGGTTATATTTAATTGTACAATAATCGGGAAATAATCCGCTTATCAAGGCACATCCTGTTATATAAACATTCCCTTCCTGGTCAAGAACAATTGCTGTTGCATCATCCCCATTGCTGCCGGAGCCATTAAATCTTTGTGTCCACTGCTGTACTCCCGAAGAGTTATATTTTACAGTTAATATGTCATTACCTGTACCTGTACCAACACTATTTCCGGTAACATAAACGTTTCCATAAGAATCAATAGCAAGTGCCTTTGGATAATCATTAGCATTGCCCGGACCGTTATATCTGGCAACCCATTGTTGTATTCCTGAAGAGTTATATTTTACTGTACAATAATCTAAAAATGTTCCTGAACCCCGGCTACTTCCGATAATATATACATTTCCCGATGCATCGGTTTTCATCGAATTTACATAATCGGCTGAGTCGGAAGGTCCGTTATAAATAGCAATCCACTCCTGATTTACCTGGGAATATAACAAGAAATTAATAACAAATAAGCTAGTTATAATAAATATTATTCTCATTATTATATTAAGCTATTAATGAATTAATTTGATAAAATTATGGTATTGGGTACAAGAAAAGATTTATATCAAATGAAATTCAATTTAACGTGTACTAAGTAATTGCATTACTACAAATTAAATTTCATAATTATAAATTAACTATAATTAATTGTTTTTTCAACATTAAAAAGAATTGAGAAGAGTTAAAGGGAATTTAATATTGGAGGCGACGATCGGATTCGAACCGATGAATCGAGGTTTTGCAGACCTCTCCCTTAAGCCACTTGGGTACGTCGCCAAAGTAAGTACCTATAAAAAAACAGAGCGGGAAACGGGACTCGAACCCGCGACATCAACCTTGGCAAGGTTGCGCTCTACCAACTGAGCTATTCCCGCTTATATAAAAATCTATTTTTTTGAATCCGCGAAATCAATCCCGCTTTGCGGGATTGCGCTCTACCAACTGAGCTATTCCCGCTTATATAAAAAT
>RPQH01000170.1 GCA_003820375.1 Ignavibacteriota bacterium | reverse complement strand
TTCATTTTGAATTTTGTAATATAAAATATTATTACATATTGTATAAATCAAAGACAAAAGCCATGAAAAAAGGTATTCTTTTAAGCTTCATTCTTTCATTTATTATAATGCTTCTTATATCTTCCTGTAAAGAAGAAACCATTGTAAATCCTAACCCCGTAAAAATTTCATACCAGGAAATTTATTATACACAATTTCAAAATACGATTCCGGGTTTAAAAACTTATACAATTTCACAAACAGGAACAAATAAGCAGCTAGTAAGTGATGGGTTCGGGATAATATCCGAACCGCATTCATATAAAATGCTTACTGCTAAAATTGATAGTGGTTTTTACTATAATGATTTAACAGTAATGAATATTGACGGTACAAATCCTGTTACTTTACCTGTTACAAATTATTATCCTGTCTGGGCACAATTATCTCCTGATGCTTCTAAAGTATTTTTCACATGTAATGCCGGAAATTATTTATTTGTTATTAATTCAGATGGAACGGGTTTAATAGAAATTTCAAATGATATACTGGGAACAGAAAGAGCAGTTAGTTTTTCACCGGACTCTAAAAAAATTGCATTTATCGAATCACTACCCGGGGTAAAAGCACAATTAACAATTGCTGATGTAAATGGTTCAAATAAGATAAACATAAAAGATAGTATCAATTATAGCTCTAATTTCACTATTGATTGGTCGCCGGACGGCTCGAAGATTGCATTCCAGAATTCTACACCTCCCAATATTGTGAGTATATATACTGTGAACACTGATGGCACAAATTATAAAAATCTTACAAACGCATATCAATGGGATAATTATCCTTCCTGGTCACCGGATGGAAATTATTTAGCTTTTTTTTCTATCGATAATTTAGGACAAAGAGGAATGTATGTAATTAATTCTGACGGTACAAATAAAAGATTACTTTTTTTGGCAGGTACAAATGAATATATGATTTTTACACCCATGTGGTATATAAATGGGAAGAAAATATTATATGTTTCTAATGTAAATAATACAGACAGAGAAGTAAAAATTTATGATTTTGATACAGGTGCAATTACTGCAGCAGCATTTGATGTATTATATGCGTTCTGGAATTATACAATACTCATTTACCCGTAATAAGATTTTGAACTGATTCGGAATTAATTTCTTTTACGGATTTTACCTTCTTTGTGTCTTCATCATTTCTTTTGATGAAGTTATCGATAATCTGAAGAGCTTCTTCCGATGATTTATATTCTGTACAGTGAAGTGCATCACATCCTTTTATCATTGCTGTAAGCTTTTCATCCGACTCATGAAACAAACACAGTACCGGCTTGCCATCTTCCATTGCCCTGCCGATTTCATAACCAACACCTAAGCTGGGTATCGAAACCTCGGCAATAACAATATCACATTTCTTTAACCATTCCATATATTGGTTATGAACTTCTGCATTCATATGCTCGGGAGTTCTTTCCTTATTTCCCTCTTCTTCAAGTAAATCTTCATTTAATACTAATCCATATTGTTTTAAATGTGTAATTATTTTCTTATTTATATTATTGATATCATGAGGTTTAAACCCGTTTATGGACGATGCATAATAAAAATTCATATTTATTTATTTTTCCTTTCTTAATAATACAACACAATTGTGAGGGTATTGAGTTCGGAGAGTTTAGAGAGTTCATAGAGTTTGAATCCCGAAGGGATGACATTATGATAGAAAAGACATCCCCAACGGAAAAAATCCCGAAGGGATGACATTATCAATATTTGAGGTTAACTATTTATTTACTCACGGAGTACATTGAGGTTCAAGGAATTATTCGTTAAATTCCGAAAAATCATTATAAAAACTTAATATTTCAGAATAAAATGGCTCAAAATGAATATGATGTAGTAGTAATCGGCGGCGGTCCGGGAGGGTACACAACAGCTATAAGAGCCGCTCAGCTTGGTTTTAGCACTGCAATAGTAGAAAGTGCCCGTCTGGGTGGTATTTGCCTGAATTGGGGCTGTATACCGTCCAAATCACTGCTTAAAGCTGCTGAACTAATGCATCTTTTGAAGAAAACTAAAGAGTACGGTATAACTGTTGAAAATGTGCAGTTTGATTTCGAAAAAGTAGTGAAACGCTCCAGAGATATAGCCGACAAATCGGAAAAAGGCGTGCAGTACTTAATGAAGAAAAATAAAATAAACTATATTGCAGGTTTTGGAAAAATAAAAAAAGGTGAAGCCGGAACAATAATAGAAATCTATAAAGATAATAAATTAGCTGAAGAAATATCTGCCAAGCATACAATAATTGCAACAGGCTCAAAAGCAAGAAGCTTTCCGAATATGAATGTGGATGGCAAAAAAGTACTTTCATTCATGGAGGCAATTGTGCTTGATAAGCTGCCGGAATCGATGACAATAATCGGGGCAGGTGCTATTGGGGTTGAGTTTGCCTATTTCTTCAGTTCATTTGGTACAAAAATTACCATGGTTGAAATGCTTGACCAGATACTGCCTGTTGAAGATAAAGAGATAAGTGATGTTGTTGGAAGAGAGTTCAGAAAGCTTGGCATAAATGTTCTTACAAGCACAACAGTGGAAGAAATAAAAGTAGAAAAGACCGCACCAAACAGTAAGACAGAAAAGGTTAAAGTAAAAGTATCAGGCAAAAAGAATGAAGTGCTTGAATCTGACCTGGCACTTGTTGCAGTCGGCTTTACTGGTAATGTGGAAAACATGGGACTTGAAGAGACAGGTGTGAATGTTGAAAAGGGATTCATAAAAGTTGATAAGGATTATAAAACCAATGTAGATGGTATTTATGCAATCGGTGATGTTAACGGTCCCCCATGGCTAGCTCATGTTGCTGCTTTTGAAGGTGTTAACTGTATAGAAAAAATTAAGGGATTGGAAGTACCGGATATTGATTATACAACTATCCCGGCAGTAACTTTTTGCCAGCCGCAGGTTGCATCAGTCGGATTGACCGAAAAGAAAGCGAGAGAAATGGGAATTGATGTAAAGATTGGCAAGTTTCCATTTTCAGCAAGCGGTAAAGCAAGAGCTGTCGGCGAAACAGTTGGTATGGTAAAAGTTATTTTCGATGCAAAGTATGATGAGCTTATTGGAGCACACATTGTAGGACATGAGGCATCGGAGATGATTGCTGAAATTACAATGGCTAAAGCACTTGAAGCTACACATGAGCAGATAATACACACAGTACATTCGCATCCAACATTAGCAGAATCAATTATGGAAGCAGTTGCAGATGCGTATGGTGAAGCATTGAATATATGATGAGTGTGTGGAGTGTATAGAGTGTGTGGAGAGTTTAGAGTGTGTGGAGTGTGTGGAGTGTGTGGAGAACTATGTCCCCTCTTTCCCAAATTTCTATTTGGGAAAGTTTTTAATTGCGAATAACAATTGATTTGTAATTTATATCAAATACTTTCCCAAATAGAAATTTGGGAAAGAGATAACTGAGTTTTATTTGGAATAGGGGTAATTGTGTTAATTTGGAAAAAGTTTTAAACTTTTCTTAGTGCTCTTTCCACCTGAGATATTTTACTACTCACAAAATTAAGCCAGAAAATAATAAAAAAATAAGGTCTTTATTTTTTTTTCATAACATCTCTCATCAATTGGAATTTTTTTCTTAAATTATTGATTTTACTGATTATAAGCGAAGAAATTCCCCGAAAGGCAAAAAAACTATTAATAATTAAGGTTTTCTAATTTGTAATTATTCCGGATAAAACCTATATGTCATTTGAGGAACGGTTTGCTTCGCTTGAAATAAAAAAAGTATAACACAAATAATAGAAAGGCATAAAATAAAATGGCACTTAAAGTAGGAGATAAAGCTCCTGATTTCACATTAAAATCATTAAATCCACATGCACCTGACCCGCAGGATGTATCGTTAGCATCTTACAAAGATCAGAAAAACGTATTGGTATTATTCTTCCCTCAGGCATTTTCCGGGGCATGCACAAAAGAAATGTGCGATATGTCAGAAGGACTCGAATTTTATAATGACCTGAACGTACAGGTTTTGGGTATCAGCGTTGATGGTACATTCGTTCAGAAGGGATTTGCTGAAAAATATAATATTAAAGTCCCCTTACTGAGTGATTATAACAGAGAAGTTACTCCAAAATTTGGTGTGCTTCGTCCTGAGTTTGCTCACGGCATGAAACACACTGCTGAAAGAGCCGCTTTCCTTATTGATAAGACAGGTACTATTCAGTACGTGGAAGTAATGGCAGTCCCCGGTGATTTGCCGAACTTTAACGCAATCAGAGAAAAAATTCAAAGCTTAAATTAATGTGCAAAGGAGTATAATATGTTAAAGGTCGGAGATAAAGCACCTGATTTTAAATTGAAGACCGATAGTGGTGAAACAGTAAGCTTAAAGGATTTCAAGGGGAAAAAAGTTGTTTTATATTTTTATCCTAAAGATATGACTTCAGGTTGTACTGCAGAAGCATGTGATTTCAGGGATAATATTAAAACATTTGAAAAGAAGAATTCAATAATTCTTGGAGTCAGTGCTGATAGTACAGATTCACACAAGAAATTCAAAGAGAAATATGACCTCCCGTTTACTTTATTAAGCGATGAAACAAAAGATATGATTAAAGACTATGGTGTGTGGCAGGAAAAAAGCATGTATGGCAAAAAATATATGGGAATTGTCAGAACCACTTTTGTCATTAATGAAAAAGGTAAGATAGAAAAGGTATTTAATAAAGTCAGCGTAAATGGCCATATAGAAGAATTGCTGGAAGGATTATAAACAATTACGAATGACAAATAACGAATTGCCCGCTAATATATAGCGGGCAATTTTTTTGTAAACATTTTTCAACCTTCCAACTTTCCAACCTTTCAACCTTTCAACTTTTCAACCTTCCAACCTTTAACTATCTCTCTTTTATCTCCTTCTCAATCTTATTATGTTTATCTTCCTTCTTCACCATAATAGTTACATCACCATTCTTTCTTTCAATTTGAATATCCTTATCTTCTATCTGTATCTCTTTATGCTGTTCTTTAATAAATTGGCGAATCTGGTCATCAGTCATATTTTTTAATTTTTCTTTATCCAGCGGCTTTGTTGAAAATTTAAGAACTTCCTTACTGTTACCATCATTAACATTAAGTTCAAAATTTTGCGGGTCTTTGCCAAGGTTTTCCTGGTGGTCTAACTTTAATGTAAACATTCTTCTTCCGTTCTCATCTGTCTTAAATTCCACATTCGGGTTATTGAACCCGGCTTCTTTCATCTGGCGTGTTACTTCCTGCTTAAGCTCTTCATCATTCATCTTTGTTGCATCAATATTCACCCTGAAAAATTTATATAATGCTGCAGAATATAACGGACGTTTAACATCTTCATTTAATGGAAAGACTTTTACCGATGTAATTTCTTTAATATTTTCAAGATCTGCTTTATAAGCTTCTACCTGCTCATGTGTAGTGTTTGGTAAAAGTAA
>RPQH01000169.1 GCA_003820375.1 Ignavibacteriota bacterium | reverse complement strand
AGTTATATCTTCTTCACTCATAAACTCCTCGTAAATTGCGCTAATCAATTCAATCGGAATATGTTTAAAGTCAAAGAAATTGAAAAAGTATTTTTGTCCTGTCAATAAATCAGTTTCATGAGTGAAACATTCGTAAATAAGATTTAAAATATTGGGTCTTTTAAGGATTGCTGATTCTTCTTTTGCAGTTACTGGGAATAAATCACCATTAAATTTTTCTTTCAGAAAAGAAAATAGTATATAGGTTTCTTTTGGATAGTTTCTAAGCAGTTCAAAGAAGTTGTCTGCAACTTTTGTTTCGGTTCTAATATCCTTTTTCGTAAGAATGTCACGCTGTTCTAAATACAATGTAAACAAGCTCCTACCCAACAAATCGTGAATAGTGCTAAAACTAAGTTTATAAGTATCGTGCAGTTGTTTTCTCGCCTCTCTTAATTGGCTGATTAGTTTTTTATCAACTCGTTGATGGGTGCTTAATTGGAATTCATATCCAAAAACTTTTTCGCTATCTAGTTTTGCCTGGCTTAATATTTCGGCTAATCGTTTAAGGTCTTGGTCTGTTGTGCTAAACTCTGCTTTTTCAATATTTGAAATTTCATTAGGATTGTTTACTGGTTTTGCATAATTATCAAGAATTTTAATCACATCAGGTGTAATAATAAGTGTTAATGGAGTTCTACACTCATTCCAAAAGCGCTTGTGAAGTTCAATAATCAAGTTACGGTCATAACTACTTAGTTCTTTGATATAAATTACCGGCGCAGTATCTGTGAAATAGATTGCATCTAATTGAAGACTTTCATCATAGAAAGCATTACTTGCTATGTAGTATTGGAATGCAAACTTGCTGCTGTTGGGTTTTTTGTTCTGCTGTTTTGTAACTAAACCTTTTTGCCAACCAGCTTTAGAAGAGATTTTTCGAAGAATTTTATTAGTATCCGTCGGCAACTTAATTATTAATTTAAAAATTTAATTTTAGTTCAATTTTTATTTCTAACTCAGACAAGTTACAAAAATAAATTCTTGTAAATAGTATCTTACAATGATACTTTTTTAAGTTAACTTTTATTAAAATTGATTAAAACATAAACCCTACACTTAAGGGCTAATAGCTAAAATTGTTCAACATTCACAAATTCTTAATATTCGCCCATGCTAGATAAGAGATAGAACAGTAATTAAAAAAACAAATAATAAGTAAGAATCTATCAATATTGCAATTTAAGGATTAATAATTTACACTTCAGCACTAATAATTGACCCATTTGTCGGTACAGAATTATATTATTTATCAATTCCGCTACGATTGGGCTCGAATTATAGTCAGTTAAGAAGAAAATAAATCCTTGTATAGAATTTGGGGTTGCTAAGTTGTAATAATTAATAATAGTTAATGAAATTTATTATTGCTTCTGGAGTCTGTTAAAACAGTGTCGGGTCCATCTTGAAGACATGGAGATATTTCAGCGATAAATGATACAGTATAAATAAGAGTAATCTTTATTTTCCAACAAATGACCTAAAGGCATGCCTGACACCCCAAACGAAAGAGAGTGTACTGCCAGTGCCTGACTGCCTCAGGCAGTTCTCTCATGGATAAATAATAACACTGCAAGATTAAACATCGAGGACACTGGCAGAAAAAGAATCTTTAATTACTTTTAATCATATTATCTATTAATCTGAAATCTCCATTATCTGCCAGTGTCCTTACTTGGAATTCTTATATCATTTATTAATCATCCATGTAAGTGACACTGGCAGTACAAACTTCCGGGTTAATTGCAGTTGGGTTAATTGTAGTCTTCCTTATTCTGCCAGTGTCCTCGGAGTTTAAAAAATTAAGTTTGATAAATATTTCATAAGAGGCACTGGCAGTACAAAAATGGTAAGCTCAGCTTATTGTGACAATTACATTCCCAAGTGCAACTTGGGAAGGAGGGAAAAATATTCTTATAGAACGCTCATCCGACGACTATCGGAATAAATATAAATTAATTTACTCTTCTGTATATATTGAGTACAGCTCAAGTCGTCGGATGAGTTTTTGCAATAGATGGAGAAATTTTCCGGTTATTACCCCCCATGGATGAAAGATTCTCCGGTCATTCACTCGTCCTACGACCTGTTCTATTTTAAATCATCCGTTATTTGTTAATCATCAATCTTTCTCCGGTAGTCGGAGGACGAGTAATCTTCTCAATAGGACAAGTAACTTTCTCAATAGGACGAGTAAGCTTCCATAAATTTCCGCAATATTAACATAATCCGTTCACAATCTAACCCGGTTTAAATCCATTATATAAATAATGTATTATTTTACATTCACAATATTTCTCGTTATTCAAAAACACCACTTAACTCCTTTTATTATTTCAGTTAACGTGATTTAACCGGAAAAATTATTGCTGAATAAGGCATAATTTCGCAATAAATGTGTCACTTTTCAAAAAAAGTTAAGTAAAATAGAATTGAAAATCTTGTTACCCATATGTATATTTTTGTTTTAAAAACCACAATATTGTAAGACAATTGTTTCACGTGAAACATGTTTTTGCACAAAAACGCAGCGAATTCTGCTCATTTTTAAGGGGTAAAAAAATCGTGCATAAATCGCAATATAAAATGTTTTTAAAAACCGGGAGAGGTAAGGATATGATTTGAAAATTCCGGAATAGTTACATCTATGAGTAAGGAGACTTAATATTCAATCTTCTCCAGAAATAATCCCGATGGGGGAGCGGTATATTTTGCAGGTATTTCGGATTTTGTTGTGAGGTATAATTTAATATTTTCATTATTCATGTTTCCCCTGCCAGCTTCCACAAGTACCCCGACAATTCTTCTTACCATTTTCCATATGAAATGCGATGCTTTAATCCTTATAAAAATTTTTTCAGCGGTATCTTCAACAGTTATATTTTCAATCATGCATTTTGTGGATTTTTCTTCCTTATCATCATCAGAGAATGATTTGAAATCGTGCATGCCTTCAAAGAGCTTTGCAGCTTCTTTCATTTTCTTTACATCAAGCTTGTCTTTTATCCACCATACAAAGCGTTTCTCAAAAGCTGTTCTTCTTTTAGATATTACATAAAGGTATTGCCTTGATTTAGCGGAGTGCCTTGCATGAAATTTATTATCCGTTTTTTCTATTTCAAGAATGTTTATATCAGATGGAAGCTCATCATTTATTTTCATCTTCAGTATTTCGGGAGCAAGCATAGTCTCGCATAATAGATGCACAACCTGCTCAATTGCATGAACTCCCGCATCGGTTCTGCCTGATGCCTGGAGGTCTATAAAATGGTTATCACCCTTGGTTTTTTTGAAAGCTTCATTAATAGCTTTAATTAATGTATCCTGGATTGATTTAGCATTGCTTTGCTTTTGCCAGCCGGAGTAGTTAGCACCATTATATTCGAGATATATTTTAAATTTTCTTGGCATGTTACAATAATTTCACAAATTTACACGAATTAAGTAAGTATTGTAAGGGAAAAGCTCACATAAGAAATTAATTGTTATCAAAAAAAACGAACCCGTTCTGAGTTTGTTTTGAAAATTTTTGTTAAGGGTTGTTTAGGTTTATATTTGTGCCTGGCGTTTTGTAGAATGCAATTCAAGCGGAGAATCTGACAACTTAACGGATTTTTTTCTCTTTGAAATAAAATAATCCAAGCTGTATTTACCTGCACCGGTAAAAAATAAAGCAGCAAAAACAGCAAGCATTTCAAAAGGATATAAAGCCTTGTTCCACGGGTCCATTCTTAACAAATGCTGTGTCATTGCCATAATCATTACAAAAGATAAAAATACCGAAGCAGGTCTTACAAACAGCCCGGCAATAAGCAGCAATCCTCCGGCAAGCTCAGTAAAACCAGCCATGAAACCCCAGAACTCAGGATAAAAAGTTATGCCCAAATTACTCATAGCTTTTCCTGTTCGTGCCCATGATTCCGGACCACCTAATATCTTCGGCAATCCGTGAATTGTAATGAATGTAATTCCTATCCCAAGCCGTAAAAGTAATACACCAAGATCCTTATATTTATCTAAAAATTTCATCTATTTGATTTCTTTCATATTAAATATTATTAAGTACCCGTTTTGCTTATTGGAGTTACGTTCACATTTTGCATAGTTTCTAAAGTATCGGATTTTTTCCTCCCAAAAATGAGATAGTCTAAACTATATTTACCTGCGCCTAAAAATATTAATCCGAGGAACACTGAACCCAGCTCAATAGGTGTAATTACCCTTCCCCATGGATCAAGGCGTACAAAGTGAGACATTACTGCAACAAACATGTTAAACGCCATAAAAGCAGCAGCAGGTCGAGTGAACAGACCGAGTAAAATTAATATACCTCCGCCAAACTCTGCAAAACTTGACATAAAGCCCCAGAAAGTTGGAGCGAAAGTAATACCAAGATTACCCATAGCTCCTCCTAAACGTGTCCACATTTCGGGTCCTCCTGTAATTTTCGGTAAACCATGCACCAAAATAAAGCCTAAACCGACTCCAATTCTCAACAGTAACAGCCCCATATCCTTATGTTTTTCAAAAAATTTCATAGTAATTATATATTTAATTTAATATGTTGTATGTTATAACACATATATTAAAAAATAGTTTCAATGAATTGTAATTAAATGTAAACAACTATGAAGCAATAAGTAAATAATTTATATTGAATTATAAATGGTGTTTTATACCATATTGTTAGTAGTTCATATTTTCAAATGATATCATACATTGATTAAAAAGATGCAAATTAGAAAGGGATCTAAAAAGGTTAAATTATTTATGTATACTTCAAATTACTGGATAGAAAAGCTTAAGCTTCAAAAACATCCTGAAGGAGGATATTTTAAAGAAGTATATAAGGCAAAAGAAATGATTAAGAAAGAACATCTGCCTAAAAGATATTCAGGTGACAGGTTTCATTCCACATCTATTTATTTTTTAATTACACCGGATAATTTCTCAGCGTTTCACAGGATAAAATCGGATGAAACATGGCATTTCTATTATGGTTCTTCATTGTCATTACATATTATAAGCAAAAAAGGCGAATACCTGTCAATAAAGCTTGGTAATAATCCGGAAAACGGCGAAGTATTTCAATATACCGTTGAAAAAGGAGATTGGTTTGCAGCATCAGTAGATGAAAAAGATTCTTACAGCTTGCTTGGATGTACTGTCTCTCCCGGATTTGATTATGATGATTTTGAGATGGGAAAAAAAGACGAATTAACAGAAAATTTTCCTCAATTTAAAAAATTAATAAATCGCTTCGCCCGCATATAATTAGCAGCCAAACAAGTTTTAGTTAGGTAAGTATAAACTTATAAAAAATATGTTTTTAACTGCAACTTTTTTCAAATAAATAAAGTTTTCAATAATATATCAATTCGTGCAATAAATTCACGTTTTTTTGATAAGCACTTAATAATTAACTATGTACACGACAAAAGTAATGTATAAAAAATAAAGATTTGACTCCTTAAATTTGTATAAATCTTCACAAATATACAAAATATAGAAAAGGAGCCAAATCAAATGAAACGTTACTATTTT
>RPQH01000168.1 GCA_003820375.1 Ignavibacteriota bacterium | reverse complement strand
CAGCGACAAAATATTCACTATTATAAATTCATATAGCTATTTTAGTTAATGATATAGTGAAGTTTTATTTTTCGGAATAAACCGCATTTCCTTCACATAATCGCCATTTTATTCATAGCATCCCGATGAATTTGACGGCGTTATCTCCTTATACTGCAATGAGTTAATCCCTGTTTTTGAATATCGATGACCCAACTTGATACTAACTTGACCCCAACTCCGACACAACTTGAACCCGTCTCCGCTCTGTTTTGAACCCAACTCTGATTTTTTGCCGGTATACCATCACGCTAAGCCGCAAAGAACGCAAAGAATTAAGTAAGTCACCTTACGCAATTAATGAAATTCAGTCCTGAGTCCCGAGTACTCTGGACTCATGACTGAATTTATCAAAAATACGTAAGGTGATTTAAGTAAGTACAAGTTCCTTCCCGTGTACATTTGGGAAGGATGTTCGGGAAATAGCCGGAGGATCTATGAAAAATTTGGGGGGAAATTTGAGATGTGTGAAATGTCCAAAGGTTTCCTGCATACTTTAATGTAAACAGTTAACATGGTAACTTTTTACTTACAATCAAAGTCTATCTTATCAATTAGCCATTTTTTCTGAATAAGATTTTCCGTTTTTTGAATCTTCATTCTCACTAAGTTTATATCTATTGATTCTTTACCTAATTTAAACAGGAAAAGTTGTTCTATATACTTTAGATAATTAGTATTATTAACTTTTTTTGCTCTTTCCATTATTTTATCTTCTCTTATGTATTGACGGTAGGTATGGATTAAGTCTAAAGCAGGCTCGTAGTAACCCAATTCATAATATATCCTTAGTTTTAGATTGTACATATCGTATTTATAAATATAATAATCAAGGTTCATTTTATTGATATACTCTAACGCTTTTACATAATAACCAAGGGCATTAAATAAATATACATTGCTGTAATTAGCCATATTCTCCATGTCTTTTTCGTGCAGTTCGGTAGAATATATTTTTATAAACATTCTGACCCAGTCATATTCTTTTAATCTTATTGCTAAATGTAATATATTAAGGTATAAAGTTTTACTGAGCTTTTCTGTACTGCTGTTTCTATAATATCCGCCTTTTAGTACAATTTTATATATCTCAAAAAGCTCAGCATCATATTTTTCAGCCTGATTGTAAACTTTCTTTTTCAAGAAACAAAATACCATTAAATTTTTATAATGAAATGTAAGCTCATTTCTTGATAATTTTTTTGATACTTTAGAAAGGCACAATTTATAGTTTTGATAATTCTCTTCACACTCAAAATTTCTGAACGTTTGCATCAGCGTCAAATACAATTCAAGGATGTAATCATATTCATTTTTTCCTTTTATAACCGAGTATATTTTTTCAATGTCTATTGTATTTACTACTTCGTCATATACATTTACCTTTTGCCCTATGTTGTAATTCATTGAATAGGTAAATACATTGATATAATCATGGACAAAATCCATAATAAAATAAAACAAAAAATAAAGCTCGGTTGTTTTAACGCTTTCAAATTGCTCCAGTACCTTATTTATTTTTGTAAATCTTAAATTTATTTCACTGAAATTATATTTATTACCTTTCAGCTTATACTTTCTAAGAAAATAAATCCCATCAATTCCTTCTTCGTTTAGCTCTTTCTCTAACTCAGAAATACTATTATCAAAAGGACGCTTAAGATTTCTATTCACATACTCATTTAAAAGAGCATCGGCAGCTTCAGCTTTATTATTTGTAATATTCTTTTGAATAAAAAATTCTTTTGATAAAGAAAAAAGATCGCTTAATGTATCACGTATTGTTGAATCATGGTATGTCTTGTCTGGGTAAATTTTATGATAAAGACATTCCTTTGTAAAACTGGCATCATCAAAAGCCGGATAAAATTTTATAACTACATCAAAAAATTTTATCAATCTATCCTTCTTGTTGAAATAAGGTGATATAATAAAATCCCTGAACTTGTGGACTTCATCTTTAGATAAAGACTTAAGAAAATCTATGAATGTGTGGTTTATCATTTTACGAAATACAGTCGTCAACGGAATATGCATATTAATTGATTTTTAAACCATACATAAACATATAACACAAAATATTATACCAACAAATAAATATACGTCGTCAAACAGAAAAAAACTTGCTTTGATAGATATTTTCATTGATTGATATTACCTTTTGAAAGGAAATACAAAATGAAACTAATAAAAGTCTTAATTTTCAACATGTTTCTTATATTAACATTTTCAATAACACTAATTACAGCAGGCACAATAAAAATTACGAGTTTAAAAGCAGATATTATTCAAACTGTATTATATGATGATACTTACAGATTTGAAAGAGTATTTGTTAATGATGTTTGGTGGATTTATGTATATAATTCTGATAATGTACTTATTGAAAGTTATCCTGAAGATATAGATTAAATTTAAAAACTAAGAATATATTAATATAATAATGTACTTTTTAAAAGGAAATAAAACTCAAAAATATTCTTTTCTTGGTCCATTTATAAATATTTCCTTTACAAAAAATTTACCAGGCATATACATTATCATATGTAATTCAAAAGTTATTGAAATTGGAATATCAAAGAATATCAGGGATACACTTGACGAATATTACGATTTGAAAAAACGTATTAATAAATGTGCAGGTGTGCTGCAGTTTGCAGTAATTTATAAAAAAAGTAAGCAAACACTCAAGTATATAGAAAATGATATTAGTAAATATTATAATTTGCCGAAAAATAAATTGAATAATAAATCTGCAAACATATTTAAAAAATTTGGTCCACCAGCTTTAATTTTCTTATTTTGTTCTTTTATCTTCATTTCACTTGTGACAATGAATTGTTCAGATTCTCCTACTTCATTCAGATATACTGAAATGGAAAAAGAAGGTAGAAACATAGGAAAAATAATTGATAGCATGAAGCACATACTTAAAAATGACAGCATAAAGAAAAAGCCATTAGAAAAATTTATTTTGAAGAAGACCGATACAACTTACCAAGCTATGAAGGTCTTTAAAGATACAAACTTAACATTCAGCAAGATTGATTCTACTGAGCAAAATATGAAGGTTGATATTAAATCATATAGCGGAAAACGCATGTCAAGTATGGAATATTATAACAATAATATAAATAATTTCATAAAAATATTACTAAGACCTGCTTTAGTAATTTACATAGGGGTTACAGTTAAATTAATTTTTGGATGGAGCCGCAAATTGGGCTTTTATCCTGTTTGTTTAATAATTTAATGGAAATTAATGACGGATTGTTAAAAACCTCTCTTTTCTTAAAGTGAGGTTTTTTTATTTCTGTAATTCTACATCGTCATATAATAGTGTTTTATTATATAAAAATTCCTGTTCATGTCCTTATTAACCAATTTCTAACATTATTAAGAAAAAATTAACTTCCTCAAACGTCGTCATCAGGAAAAAACCTTGTTTGTTAACTCACCTTTAATGTACAATATTAATCCCGTTAACGGAAATATTTCCATACTTAGTTCACATTAATTTCAATAAATTAAAATAATTAAAAATAATAAAAAAATTACTTTTATTGGCAATTATGGCAATATGCATATTTGCCTTCGCATTTACACAAAACACATTTGCACAGAACAACCAGCAGCAGGGTGGACAGCCATACTTAAATGTTTTTGTCTGGAATCAGTTGCATACTGCCGGACAGGATGATGCACGTGTAAGAGTTATTAATTCTAATAACGTAACAATACTTACAGGCTTAACTCAAAATGGTGGCATGATAGGTTTCGGTCTTTTGGGCGTACCGGCAGGTACTTATACTGTAATTGCAAATTATCCAGATTTCCCGAATGACTATTGCAGCGGCTATGTTGTATGGATTTATGATGGACAAGGTACTGATGATGTAGAAGTGACTTTAGGTAATACTTATTAATAATTATTTATAGGCAGGGTTTTATTAACCCTGCCTATAAAACATACTTTAGGGAAATTATAATGAAAACAATAAAATTAATTACTATTCTTTTATTTCTACTTTCTCAAATGAAAAGTATTTCCCAAACCCCAATACCTTTCCCAGGTTTTCCAATAAAAATAGATACCTTAAGATCTCCAGATGAAAAAGTTGGTCCTATTGCTGCTGACATAAACAGAGATGGAATTAAGGAAATAATAGCTGTAGGAATCATATTTTTCTCCGGCACTCCCATCACCAGTATGCTTCATGTAATACAAACCAACGGGCATGAGCTTCAGGGTTATCCAAAAGGATATTTTCAAATGGCTCATGACATTGCTGTTGGTGATGTTGATAATGACGGTTATATAGATATAGCTTTGAGAACTAATGATTCAGTTGATGTCCTGGACCATATTGGCAACCATCTGCAGGGCTTTCCTTTATATTATCCAACTTTAACTCCGGTAGCTAATTGGACATCAAATAACTTTATCAACTTGTATGACTTGGATGGAGACGGAAAGCTTGAGATAATTACCTGCCAGTATAATAAACTTGCAGTATTTGATTACCATGGGCAGATGAAACCCGGTTGGCCAGGAAATGTTATTGGTAAAGTATTCTCGAATCCTGCTATTGGTGACCTTGATAAAGACGGCAAGGCAGAAATAGTAACCACACAGTTCAGACAGCTTTCGGGAACACCTTCCTTGGATTCAGCAAGTATTAATATTTTTAGATATAATGGTGCACAATTTTCAAACAATTGGCCTATTTATTATGATTCGCTGTATCTAACATATTTGGCAAGTCCAACAATATATATCGGAAATACAGCAGCTAATTCTTACATCATTGCACCGGTTACTAAATCAAATATCATGTGCAAATTTTACAAGTTTAATCTTAACGCTGAAATAACCAAAACAGTATATTTTGATTTAATGGGATATTTCAATGAAATGTCAATGGTTATGGGTGATATTGACAAAGACGGACAGGTGGAATATGCAACAGGTGGTTTTGACGGCGGTTATCTGGATCTATATGTATTAAATTCTCAGTTCAATACTATGCAGGGATGGCCGCAGAATGGCTCAACGGATTTGAGAACACCTGCAATTGTTAAACTTACTAATGGTCCGTATCTTAATATAATTTCACCAGGTCATTATGCAATAGATGATAATGACAGTGTACATGGCTTCATATATGGATATAGCAATTCCGGTGTACCCTTTATTTGGTCACCACTGCGTCCACTCGGATATGTTCATGGGTTGTGTGTAGATGATCTTAATAATGATGGGTCTGTTGAAATTATTTCAGCGAACGAATATACTCCGAAAGATTTTATAATTCATATCTGGACAATCCCCGGTGTTGCATATAGTCATGTGGATGACCCATGGCCAATGTACTGCCATGACAGGTATAAGAGCAATCAGTATGGCTTTATACCACCTGATGAACCCATCGGCATACAGCCAATGTCAAATGAAATACCCAATGAATTTATTTTATTTCAAAATTATCCTAATCCCTTTAATCCGGCTACAACTATAAAGTATCAGGTAAGAACATCAAGCTTAATTAATTTATCAGTATTTGATATTATTGGAAGAGAAGTGGCTGCATTAGTAAATGAGAATCTAAAGCCGGGCACTTACTCCATATCATTTGATGGAAGTAATCTATCCAGCGGAGTGTATTATTACAGGCTAACATCCGATGGAGTGATGATTGATACAAAGAAGATGGTGATGATTAAATAATACCAGGATACAACCGGGAATTTCTGGATCAGTTTTTTAATTTGCAAGTAAGAGGCTGTCTCAAAAGGATAGCCTCTTTTTTATTTGTTGAGGCGGTTCTAGTTTTTTGTTATTTAAGATTTGGACAGAAGATGAGATTCTTATGCTGCTATTTTTGATAGGTTATGTGCT
>RPQH01000167.1 GCA_003820375.1 Ignavibacteriota bacterium | reverse complement strand
ATTAACCCTGATTAATATGATTAGAATGATTAGAAAAGCTTGAACCCCGGATTAACCCTGATTAATATGATTAGAATGATTAGAAAAGCTTGAACCCCGGATTTACCCGGATTAATATGATTAGAATGATTAGAAAAGCTTGAACCCCGGATTACCCTGATTAATATGATTAGAATGATTAGAAAAGCTTGAACCCCGGATTAACCCTGATTAATATGATTAGAATGATTAGAAAAGCTTGAACCCCGGATTAACCCTGATTAATATGATTAGAATGATTAGAATGATTAGCTCCTCTTTTGATTGACAATCTAACAATCAAATAAAATATTTTAATTGAAGTGCCATCATTTTGGACTAAAGTCCGGTAATGTTGGTTCGTTTTTTCCACGGGCTAAAGCCACGTGGTTAATATGTTTATAAAGCATTCCTTTGTGAACTTTACGTTTTCATTTAATATTACGATACAAAGAAGATATGTAATTAATGGATAATCTAATCATTCTAATCATATTAATCAGGGTTAATCTGGGGTTCAAGATTCTTATCTTTTATCATCTTTCAACATTCAAAAATATTATGTATTTTAGAGTACATTCTGACTTTTTTCTGTTCTTAGTTATTTCCGGTAGACAAAAAAAACAACAATCATTTCACCGGGAAGGAGAAATAAAATGAAAAGGTCTTACTTACTGCTATTAGTTATTGCAATGTTACTTCTTTTAATTTCCTGTACGAAAAAATCCGAAGACGATAAACTCACAACAAGTTCAAAAGACTCATTAACAAAAACCGAAGACCCCTTTGCCGAAAATTTATTTAGTAAAATAGCACCTGGTGTACCGGATGAAGCCAATATTGCACCTAAGGTATTCAGATTATCACTAAATGAAACTTTCATGGAATATACTCATTTGAAACACGCGCTTGTTGAAAACGATTCAACCCAGGCAATTATGCAAACAAATCAAATGAAAAAAGCTATATCCAAAATTGACCTGAAGCTGCTTGACGACAATATGAAAAAGGAATGGGATAAAATGAATATCAAGATCGAGCAATGCTGCAAAGGTATAACAACAACTGAAAATATTGATAAACAAAGGAAGAAGTTTTCGGAAATAACGGGTATTATGACTGAGCTTGTTAAAAAATTCGGACTGGGAAATAAAACCGTATATGTGCTTACATGCCCGGATAATAAGCTTGGTAATTGGCTGGTCGATACAAAAGATATTTCTAATCCTTATCTTGGGAAACAAAAGCCGGGTGAAAAACCATGTGTTGAAATAGTTGAAGCTCTTAAGTTTGATTGAAAAATACGACATTATTGCATATTGAATCAGATGTCTTAATTGCCGTATAAATCTTTAAAATTTTATTGCTCTGCCGGAAATACAACTGACAATAAATTATCTATTGCGTTAAGAAAGTTTTCTTATTATTTTATTATCAGTTGTTTATTCTCATTGCTGTCTCTGTTGGTTACATGTTAATTTTATTAAATAATTTTAATTAGATGGAGAAAAAAATGAAAGCTATATTCTTACTCTTAAGCTTCCTTTCCTTAACATTAATTTACTCTCAAAATGCAGATTTCAACCTCAATGCAATAGATTCGAAAATCCCATATTTTAACGAAGATGCTACGGCTCTTTCAACAGCAACATGGAGCACATTACCCCCCACACCTCATATAGTGTCAAGAAGCTGCTGTGCATACATATTAAGAAACGATACAGGATACATATACCAGTTCGGCGGTGGTGCAGGAGCCCAATTTACAAACGTAGCCAGGCTTAATTTGAAAACAAATACCTGGACAAACAATGTAACAGTAATTCCATTCCAGATTTCTGCCGGATATGCAGTACCGGATGGTGATAGTGCAATTTATGTTTTTGGCGGTAATAGCCCAACATTAGGAAAAACATTGAAATTAAATATTGTTACAAACACGTGGACAACTTTACCGGATATGCCAACACCTTCTACCGATATGCTTTGTGTGAAATATCAGGATACTATAGTTTATGCTATTTTGGGCGGTGATGGTTTGTTTGGTACTGGTGTAAACAATGCTGTAAGGGTGTTTAAAATGAGAAGCGGTACATGGACTGCATTACCAGCATTTCCGATGAGCAAAAGTATGGTTGGCGGTGGAATTTATGCAGATACAATAATTGTAGCAGCAGGATGGACCGGTTCAACAGGTACAACAACCGCACACAAAGGTGTGATAAATCCAACTACTCTTGCAATTACATGGACTGCAATTGCAGCTTATCCTCCGGGAGGTATGACACGTACAGCAAGCCATCTTGTACAAAAACCCGGTCAGGGCGCCGGTATAGTTATTTCCTGCGGAGCACCAAACGGTGGTACACCTTTATCAGGTGCAACTACTCTCTGGAATTTCTGTACACAATCATGGCAGACTATGACACCAAATTCTGTTGTTAGATCTAATATGCGCGGATGCGGTGCCGGAGATAGTGTATTCTATGTTATAAGTGGATACAATGGTTCTGCAGGCATTAGTAACTGTGATAAGTTAACATTCTCGCTTATTGACGGAACTTGCGCAATTGTTGTTGGAACTACACAAGGTTCAAAAATTCCAACTGGCTATGAATTGAAACAGAACTATCCAAATCCGTTCAACCCAACAACTACAATCTCTTTCTCAGTACCAAAAACAGGGAAAGTAAATATAGTTCTTATGGATGTTCTTGGAAAAGAAGTTTTAACCATAGTAAATGATTACAGGGCAGCCGGAAATTATGAAATTGAAGTTGACGGCTCAGCATTAGCAAGTGGAGTATATTTTTACAAGATGACATCAGGCAGCTTTGCCGATACAAAGAAATTGGTATTGGTAAAATAATTTTGCTGCAATTTGATTTGCTTAATAATTTATTAATGAGACCCGCTTTAAAAAGCGGGTTTTTTATTACATAAATAAGCTTTATAAATAAACTTTTAAATAACAGTCCGGAATCATTGCCGGTCCGTAAAATCAGGGAACATTATTGATTGTACCTTCATTTTTATTGTTATAAACATATAAAAAAATAAGAGGGTAAAATCATGCTTAGAAGATTAAGTGAATTAGTAGGATATAATATAATAGCAACCGATGCCGAAATAGGCAAGGTTGCTGATTTTTATTTTGATGATTTGAACTGGACTATCAGGTATATGATAGCTGAAACCGGCGGCTGGCTTTCGGGTAAAAAAGTAATGATATCACCATTCTCGCTTGGTTATCCCAACTGGAATGACAAGAAATTTCCATTAAAACTTACAAAAGAGCAAATTGAAAACAGTCCCGGAATCGGAGTAGATGAACCTGTATCAAGGCAATATGAGACAGAATTAACGGGATATTATGGCTGGCCTGCATATTGGTCCGGTTCAATGGGTATCTTTTCCGGTGTTGACGGAGTTTATGGTCCTATAAATATTCCGCCTCCTGCAGAAATGGAAAGAAATCCTGAAATTGAAGCTGAAAAAAAAGCGCTTCAGGATACAGAAACCCATGACCCGCATTTAAGAAGCCTGGATGAGGTTAAAGGATATAAGATACATGCTTCAGATGGAAAGATTGGGCATGTAGAAGATTTTATTGTTGATGACGAGAACTGGATGATAAGGTACATGCTTGTTGATACGAAGAAATGGTTTCCCGGGGGCAAACATGTTTTGATTGCTCCTTACTGGATTGAAGCTATTGACTGGGATGAATCGGAAGTCAAAGTAAACTTGACTGAAGAGAAAGTTAAGAACAGTCCGGAGCTTGATGAATCACAGCCGATAAACAGGCAGTATGAATCTGAGTTATTCGATTATTATTCCAAGCCCCGTTACTGGGAAAAATAAGTTTTTATTTTCTTTATTCTTTTATTAAACAGCGACTTACTGCCCGTTGTGAAATACTGTTATTTCTGCTTTTAACCCGCTCCTTTTACGGCATATTATTAATTTTAAGTAAATTTACTTATTATTGATATCAATAATTTATATATACAGGGGGAACGATAAAACATTATGTTCCATTATTGGTGTATTCATAAATATAAAAAACGACAGGAGGGCAGTAAAATGCTAAGACGACTAAAAGAAATTATAGGATATGACATTATTTCAAGAAATGGTGAGATTGGTGAAGTTCATGATTTTTTATTTGATGATTATAATTGGGCTGTAAGGTACATGATAGCAGATACAGGAGATTGGCTTACGGATCATAAAGTTCTTATTTCCCCGGTTTCATTGGGAAAAGCTGACTGGGATAATAAAAATTTTCATGTAAATCTTGATAAGGAACAGATTGAAAGAAGTCCCGTTTTAAACGAAAATGAAAGATATATATCGCGTCAATATGAAAACGACCTTGCAGGTTACTATGGTTGGCCGCAGTATTGGTCCGGTGACAGGGGAGGTTATGCCGGATATAGCGGCGATTACACTCCTTCTTATATACACAGCGGGACAAGATACGGCGGTGCTGCCGGTACTACCGGAACAGGTATGCAAAGTGAAGGTATGCGTCAGCAAGATAGAAGAAATCAACAGCAAACAATGCCTTTTGAATCAAACTTAAGAAGCATTGATGATGTTACCGGATTTGATATCCGTACGACTGATGGTACTTTAGGAAAGGTTGAAGACTTCTTAGCTGATGATAATAACTGGATGGTAAGGTATATGCTGGTTGATACACATAAAATACTGCCGGGGGGCAAGCATGTACTGATAACTCCGCATTGGATAAATCAAATTAACTGGGATGATTCAGAAGTGGAAGTAAACCTGACTGAGGCTATGGTCAAGAACAGCCCTGAGGTTGATGTTGACCGTCCGATAACCAGGGAGTATGAATCCAGATTATTTGAACATTACAGCAGGCCAAAATACTGGGAAAGATAAATCCCGGCATATATACATGTACCTTTATCTGGATGTAAATGTACAAAAGGAGCAAAGATTAATTTTTTGCTCCTTTTTTATTTACGTTTTCCAATATTTGTTATTTAGAACCAACTTTCCGGCCGGTTTTTTTACCACTGATTCTTCCGCCTTTTTTAGAAGGGGAATTGTCCATAGATTTACCTCTTCCGGAGCCGCCGGGCTTTTTACCGCCTTTAGTTTCTTTATTTACTGTTGCCCACGCCCTTCTCTCGGCTTCTTTTCCTTTTACACCGCGGTCTTCATATCCTTTTTCGATATGTTCGGCTTGTCGCTTTTGTTTATCGGTGTATTTTGATTTATCTCCTCGTGGCATAACTGCTCCTTTTTAAATGTTAATTGGAAAACTTGTTATATAAAATCGTAGTTCCGCAGAATCAATGACGAATTACAAATTACGAATGACGAATTGAGTTTATAAGGTTTATAAGGTTTATAAGGTTTATAATTCAGGGGCAGTGTCAGGTCTTAGTTTGAGAATATGGATTATTATAGATTGACTTATTAGTAAGCCGGTGAGAGGAAGAACTTAGATTTACAAAAATTGACCTGACACCTGCCGGAGGCAGGCAGGCAAGCGTCAGCTTAAGATAACCGGAGAATTCTCAATTGTACACAGATATGTCGTAGATTCCTGATTGCAGCAGGCACGCCGAATGAGCGAAGTGGACTCGGAAGGGTTACCGATATTTGTTTGGACATATGTAAATTACATTATACATTACATTAACAACTCCAGATTTTATTAATCACCTTACGCAAATCATAAATCAATTTGTTATGAAAAAAATATACAGGTAATTTCAGCTCCTGTCCTCACCCCTGATAGATTTCGGATTTCGGATAGCCAATTGCGGATTGAGAAGCTTATAACGGCTCATCAGATTTAAGGGCTTCAACACAAAGTGCACAAAGAAAACAAAGTTCACAAAGTCCTGCTTTTTATATTTTTATTGTATTTCTTTGTGTTCTTTGTATCCTTTGTGAACTTTGTGTTAAGGCT
>RPQH01000166.1 GCA_003820375.1 Ignavibacteriota bacterium | reverse complement strand
TATTCAGTTTAATTTGTTTTCTTGTCGTACTTGATTTCCTGTTAACACAAGCACCTTTAATTTTTAATTTTCCTACGACATATATATATTTTGAATATTATTTCTATCAGATCAATACTTTGTCATTCACAATTCTCTTTCCGGTTTTTTTTATTTATTCGTTTTCTCTGCCAAAAAAAACTATAGGAATTATTTTATTAGCAAATATTACAATCTATCTGCTTTTTACAACTATCTGGAATATCTTTGATGTATTATCACTCAGCGTACTTTTACTTAGTAGTGTTATAACATTATGGGCTGTATTACTGCGGCGTGAGGGAAGTATAGTTATTTCAATAGGACTAATTCTATCATGGATAGCATATATTTATAATTTTGCTTTTGAAGGACTTGCATCAGTCATGGTTATCTGCACCAGTTTTTCCGTAGCACAACAGTTTGCAAGAAAAGAGACAGCTGAAAAAGAAGCACAACTTAAATCTGCACACTTAGAAAATGAATTATTGAAAAGGAATATTAATCCTCACTTTGTATTAAACACTTTAACATCGATAATTGTATGGCTTAGAAAAGATTCCAATTAAGCTATTAAACTTATTGAAGCGTTGGCTGAGGAGTTTAGAATGATAAATCAAATATCTGCTTTAAAGCAAATTCCTGTTAGCCAGGAAATTGAGTTATGCAGAGTGCATCTTAAAATTATGAGCTATCGAAAGGGTGCTGATTATAAAATGGAATCGTCAGATATTGATGAACAGGATACTATACCTCCAATGATATTTCATACGCTTGTTGAAAACGGCTTAACGCATGGATATGAAAATAAAATTGCCGGTACATTTAAATTACAAAGGATAAAGAATTCGGATTGTATTAAATATATTCTTACTAATGATGGGGAATTTAACTCTGAAGAACCCAAGGGTTCAACTGGTTTTGGTGCAAAATATATCAAAGGCAGATTAGAGGAAGTCTATCCAAATAGATGGAAATTCTTTTCAAATAGATCAGCTCATGGCTGGGAATCTATAATTGAAATAAGGGACAATTAATGCGAATATTAATAGTTGAAGATGAAAGACCTACTGCCGAGGATATTAAATTGCTGGTTGAGCAAATTCTGAATAAAGAAATTACATCTGTACGCATCGAAACTACATTAGATGGGGCAATGCTGTATCTGAAAGAAAAACCGATAGATGTTTTACTATTAGACTTGAATCTGAATGCGAAAGATGGATTTCGGCTGCTTAAACAAGTAGTGAGTCAGTCATTCCATACAATTGTTATATCAGCAAATATAAATAGGGCAATTGAAGCATTTGAATATGGAGTATTGGATTTTATTCCCAAACCATACAGCATTGAAAGATTGAAAGCAGCTTTTCAAAGATTAAAATCCAGCCATGCTTTAGATGGACACTCAATTAAATATCTTTCTGTAAAAAAGGGATTCGAAATAAAAGTTATTCCCATTGAAGAAATCAGCTATTTCAGATCTGCAAACATTTATACAGAACTCCATATGAATGATGATCATAAAATTATTTACGACAAATCCATAAAGCAACTTCTTCCTTTATTACCATCCAACTATTGCCGGATTCATAAATCTTTTATTGTTGATCTGGAAAAGATTGATTCAATTCAAACATATACTGGTGGAAAATATCGTGTTATCTTAAAAAGCGGGGAATCTTTGCCTGTCAGCCGAAAAACAATTAAACAAATAAAAAATATTGGTGTTTAGATTTATGATTTGATGCATAAACCTGATATGCATGGACTTTTACCTTCCAAATAATCTCTGGTTACTATTAATAAGTGCATTTCACAAACTCCTGGTGCAGTTAGCAAGGATTTTCTATTAAGGCAGTTTGTCCTGAATTATTTTTCATCGGGTTCAATCAAATTATTGTTAACTGGAAATAGTTCAACAATTAATGTATAGTTTAACAAGAGGAGAATTGTTATGACAAAATTATTAAGACTAATACTTGTATTATTAATGTCAGTTACATCTTGGATATCTTTATATGCTCAGGAGATTCCACCTGATAGTTTATACCTGGGACAAACCCCTCCCGGTAATATTCCTTTCATTTTTGATTTACCTGTAACAAGCGGGTTTCGCCCATGTGAAAGAATAGCGATTACTTCTGATGGCAAAGAAATATACTATGGCGAAATAAATACTTATCCACCTTCAGCCCTGAGGGTAAAATGTTTTAAATACCAGAACAATGAGTGGCAGGGACCTTATAATGTCTTTGAAGGCTTTATAGCCCCGAAATTTTCACCCGATGACAGTGTTTTGTATTTACAGGATAATACATTTCACACGTTCTATTCAAAAAGAACGAGCACAGGCTGGAGCGTACCTGTACGCCTTATATCTCAAAACCTGCGTACACATTATTACCAGATTACTGACTTGAATAACTTTTATGCATCATCATACTATGAGGGATCTTCCTCAAATGGAGATATTAGTCAGCTAATAACAGTTAATCAGGATACTATCTTGCAAAGTTTAGGGATTCCATTAAACAGTTCATTACAGGAAAACGATTTTTTGATAGCTGCAGATGAATCGTATTTACTCTTTTCAAGGAATATACCTAATGCAGCCAGTGATATGCATTTAAGTTTTAAAAGAAATGATGGAAGATGGACTAACCCTAAAAAATTAGGTGAGCCGATAAATAAACCAGGGTATGTCTGGGAATACGGGCAATTTATTTCTAATGATGGTAAATATTTATTTTATACTTCAGGCGGACTTGCCTGGACTTCATATTTCACATACTGGATTAAGATAGATAATATTATTGACAGCCTGCGAAGTACAAATTTTACCCCGTACCTTAATTATCAGATTCCGAATCAGTCAATTGATACCAGCCAATCATTTAACTATACAATTCCTGATAGTACATTTATTGATGATGATGGTAATAATACATTAACATACTCGGCAACTTTAAATAATGGAAATCCTTTACCGGCGTGGTTATCATTTGATCCTTTAGCCGGAACTTTTTCCGGCACTCCGACGGAAGTAAGCAATATAAATGTAAAAGTAACGGCGACAGATAGTGCAAATGTAAGTGTCTCATGCACATTTGCATTCAATGTCATTATTACTGGAGTTATTGAAAATAAAGAACTACTTCCTGAAAGTATCAATTTATATCAAAATTACCCTAATCCGTTCAATCCAACAACCACAATAGAATTTGTAATACCCGGAAGTGAATATGTTTCATTAAGAATTTACGATACACTTGGAAGAGAGGTAAAGGATCTTTTTAGTGGAAACTTAAAAGCTGGTAATCATAAGTTCGAATTTGATGCAAAAAATATTTCAAGTGGTATTTACTTCTATGTTTTGAAGACATCTACTTTTTGTGAACAGAAGAAAATGATAGCGGTAAAATGAAATCATTTGGAAAGGTGATTAAAAATGGCGTAAATAAATCATAATTAAGGGCAATAATCAAACTGGTTCTTAGTAATACAAAGGAGACTATTATGAAACTGAATATGTTGTTTTTTTAGGTTTGCCTGGATCTCTCGGAAGCTTGATGCAACTTGTATGCATTATAGCTCTATTTAAGCTCTTGGTTTGTTCGGATATAAAAAGAGTTCTTGGTTTGTTCGGATATAAAGAGAGCAAGAAAAAATGAATTACACAAATAGTTCTTTAAAAAAGAGGAAATTAAATGAAAGAGTTTAATAAAGTAGTATTACACATTTTGTTCTGGATAACAGTTCCATTAACAATATTTTACTTTAAGTGGGCAGCACAAGAAACAACATCTTTACCCGGGCTGCCATCACCTGTATCTGAAAATTATTTTGATATTGTTTCTAATAACTTAGATGTAATTATTGTTTCATTGCTAGGTTCAATTCCCTTTTTCTATCTATCTTTATTCTTTTTAACTCCAAAACTACTGTATAAAAGAAATTGTATTAAAATTGCTTTGTATATTTCCAGCGTATTGACATATTCTTTTGTCGTTGTATTATTTACTGATCTCTTTTTCCCGATGTATTATTTTTTTGGAACTCCATACGCTATAAAGGTTCTTATACCCATAGTTTTACTTTCAGGCTTTGGAGGAACATTGTTTGCATTTAACGAAAAACTTCAAGGGGAGAAAAAGTAAAAATTATTCCAGATAGAATTACGAGAGCAAGATCATAAATAAATGTTGACAGGATAACAGTGAAAGCAATATTGTGCACAAAATCCGGTTCTCCAAAAGTTCTCAAACTCAGGGAGATAGCAAAACCGATTCCTAAGCCAAATGAAATCCTGATTAGGGTATTCGCTTCATCGGTAACAAGGGGAGATGTACGTCTACGAAAGATACCACGCATTATTATAATACCCCTGGGATTAATATTTGGTTTCAAACCTATGAAAGTAACGGGAGTAGAATTTGCCGGTGAAGTTGAAGAGGCTGGTTCTGAAGTAAAACAATTTCAACCAGGTGACCAGGTTTATGGAACTACAACGGGATTAGAATTCGGCGGTAATGCAGAATATGTTTGCATACAAGAAAAATCAAAAACCGGTGTTCTGGTTAAAAAGCCTGAAAATATTTCTTATCAACAAGCTGCAGTAATTCCAGTTGGAGGAATGACTGCACTACATATCTTAAGAAAGATAAAAATTCAAAAAGATCAGAAGGTTCTTATTTATGGTGCTTCCGGTTCCGTGGGAACTTATGCAGTTCAGCTTGCAAAATACTATGGTGCAGAAGTTACAGGAGTATGCAGTGAAAATAATACTGAAATGGTAAAATCTATTGGTGCAGACAATGTAATAGCTTATAATAAAGAGGATTTTAAGAAAGGTAAAGTAATTTATGACGTAATATTCGATGCTGTTGGAAAGATTACTAAGTCGGGGTGTAAAAATGTGCTGCACAAATGCGGTGCTTTTCTTTATGTAAAATATCCTACGAAAGAAAGAAATGATTATTTAGTATTTCTTAATGAACTAGTTAAGAGTGGTCATCTAAATCCCGTAATCGATAGGATGTACACGCTTGATAAGGTGGCAGAAGCCCACAGGTATGTTGAGCAAGGGCATAAAAAGGGAAATGTTGTTATTACTCCGGGATAATAAAATAAAACCACCCTTCTAAAGTCACATTTTTTCAATGTTATTGAAATATTGGTTCACTAAAGGCTTGGTAAACAGCTATAAATGTAAATTAATAAAATTATAGGCGATATTATGAAGGTTTTGCTATTGGGCGCTTCCGGGGCAACAGGGAGACTGGTTGTCCAACAACTTTTAAATAGAAATATACGGGTGAAAATTGTTGTTAGGAAGATAGAGAAAGTAGCCATCGATTTCCTGAATAATAAATTATTAGAATGTATAGTCGGAAATATTACTGAGTTTGATAAGGATAAAAATATGAAGCTGATTAATGATTGTGACGCTGTAGTCTCTTGTCTTGGTCATAATATTTCATTCAAAGGATTATTTGGAAAACCACGGTTGCTGGTAAAAACTTCTATACGAAATATTTGTGAAGCGATAGAAGAAATGAAGAATAACAAAGTAAAGCTTATTCTAATGAACACTACAGCAAACTGCAATAAAAAAGCAAATGAGAAATATTCATTTGCAGATAGAATGGTACTTTCTCTTTTAAATATTTTATTGCCTCCACAAAAAGATAATGTAAGGGCCGCCTTATATCTTTCAAATAACATTGAGGAAAATAATTCTCTATTAGAATGGACAGTGATAAGACCTGATACTTTGTTAAATGAGGAGAAAGAAAGTGAGTATGAAATATCTGAATCTCCAAAGAGAAGTCCTGTTTTTAATGCAGGGAAAACCAGCAGGGTAAATGTTAGTCGTTTTATAGTCGAGTTATTGTTGAATGAAGAATTATGGGCAAAATGGAAATTCAAAATGCCGGTTATATATAATAAATGAAATTAAGAAAAGTAATATTGCATGACTGTACGCTCAGTTCATATTATCTGATCAGGTGAATAAAATTCAGCAGGGAGTCAGCATAAAATTGAAACTTATGAAAGCAGTTATA
>RPQH01000165.1 GCA_003820375.1 Ignavibacteriota bacterium | reverse complement strand
TATTTTTGCGGTACTCTGACCTTTTTTTCTTTTACAGTAGTCTCTTGTTCGGTAATTACTTCTTCCTTAGTAATTACTTTTTCCTCAGCTACTGTTGTATGAGCCAAAGTCGACATTTATTTACTCCTGATAAATATTATTTTATAAATGATGATAAATTCCAATGACTAAATTGTCCTGCATTAACAATTACAAACCTTAACAACAAACCGCCTGCTAAAACAAGAATAGGCGCTACTGCAGTATGAGATATTTTATTTAAAACAGATAATGATTGAATGAATAACGGAATTACTAACCCAAGCAGTACTACAAATATCCAGAATACTGCTGCATAAGGTCCGTTTAATATTAGATATATTGCATCAATGTTTGCCTGTGCTGAACTTAACATACCTATTATGAAGAGCAGTATAATAAATAATTCCGCACCGATAAAAACATTATCTGCTTTTGCAAACAAAACTCTTTCATGTTTATTTTTTGATATCATGTGAACTAAAGCAGATGCAGTGGATAAACCTGAAATTAAAAATAATAATGGCAGCACAGCACTGTTCCATAACGGTCTTGCACTAAAAGCACTGAGTAGAATTCCTGTATAAATGCCAAGCCCAATACCCAGGGAAATATTTGCAATGCTAATGGTTTTTACTATTTTTTGATTACCCCTTATAATAGAAGAATAGTACATTATTTTAGGAAATCTCTTAGTCAAAAATAGCGGGGGCTTAATCAATAAGTTTGCTATCAAAGCAGGGTAGACTAAAATCAATATCCATGAACCCCATGACATTGGTGATTTTATCCGGAATGTCATATACATTCTCCAAACATAAAGTTTATGCTCCAGGTCAAGGAAAAGTGTAAACATTCCTAAGCTCAGTAAAATGATACCAAAAAGAGGAAGTAATCCTATAGATGAATCCGGTTCTTTGTATTTATCTTTATATAGCAGGTAACCGGATATTATCATCATCCCGGCAACGAGTCCGCCTAAAAATAAATAAACAGGTATTTCCCATCCCCAGATATGGATATTCGGGTCTATCATTAAATTATGTCTTGTTGATGTTAATTCTTGCATTGTTCTTTTTACTCCAGATAAAAAATTTGTGGTTTTGTACCGGCTTCAGGCATCAATGAATAATTTTTACGTGATGCTAAAAGCTTTCTTACTTCACTATTCGGGTCATCAAGGTCACCAAAGTACATACAATGTGTCGGGCAAACCGAGACACATGCGGGCTGTAAACCCTGCTCAACCCTGTGGATACAGAATGTACATTTATCTGCATATCCATCGGGATGAATGAACCTTGCATCATAAGGACAAGCAGCAATACATGCTTTACAGCCGCTGCATTTATCATGGTCAACAAGCACGACGCCGCCTAAATCATGAATATGGCTTGCACCGCAAGGACAACAAGATACGCACGGCGGTTCATCGCAATGATTGCATCTTTCTGTTCTTATTTCCATATTAAGAGTAGGGTAATCTCCTCTAACATCCTGAACAATCCAGTCACGGTTGTACCCTTCCGGTACATTATTCTCTGTTTTGCATGCTACAACACAATCCATGCAGCCAACACATTTTACTGTATCTATTACCATTCCGAATCTTGCCATTATGCAGCCTCCGTTTCAAAAGTCACAAAGTTAACATTCATGCCTGTTCCTCCCATAAGCGGGTCTGTATTGTATTTTGTAATAAGCTGCGAATCACTTGCTCCCTTCATGTAAGCATGCTTCAGCATTTTTGAGTTATGGCCAAAACCATGAACCATGTAAACACAATCTTTTCTTATTCTTTGTGTAGCTTTTACTTTTACTTTATTGCTTATAATTCCATCCTGGTTTTTCAGCTTAATATAATCTCCCGATTTCAAACCGTATTGCTTTGCGATGTTTTCATTTATCCAAACTTCATTCTCATCCATCATATCAGATAATATCCTGTTTGATTGAGTTCTGCCGAATGAATGAACCGGAGCCCTGCCAAATAACAAGCGGTAATAACCGGAAGGAGGTGGGTCTGGTCGTTTATACTTTGGAATTGGATCAAATCCTGCTTGTGCTAATTGCAGTGAATAAAATTCAATCTTGCCCGAAGGCGTTGGAAATTCTGCAGGAACACCTTCATCAAAATAAATTGGTTTCTTAGCTCCTTTAATAATTCCATTCTTCTGTAATTCATCAAAGCTTAATCCTGCTGAAGATAATCTTTGCTTAAAATAATCTTCAATATGATTCCACGGGAAGTAATGACCAAGCCCCAGTTTTTCAGCAAGCTTTTTTGCAATCCACCAGTTGGGCTTTTGCTCATTTGGCGATTCCACAACAGGTTGTCTTAGAGCTACAAAAGGTTGTTTGAACCATTCAACATTCAGGTCATCATATCTTTCAAGATAAACTGATTCAGGAAGTACAACATCTGCCCATCCTGCAATTTCACTTGGTATTACATCAACAACCACCATCAGGTCAAGATTTTGGATTGCCTGAATTGTTTCTGCTTCATTTGGCAATGCATGAATTAAGTTTGTTGCATATACAAGCCATCCTTTTATTGGATAAGGTTTTCCGGTTAATGTAGCTTCACGTATACCCGTTGTAATTGTTTCATGTGCGAACGGATATTTGTGATCAGGATTATCGACTTTTCCTTTTTCTGATTTTGGATATTCAGGATAAGGATATGCAGGAACATCCATACTCACAGGTGTAAAGAAACCGCCTTTGCTTCCCCAGCTTCCAAGCAGGGCGTTTAATAAAGCAATTGCTCTGCTTCTTTGTGCGTCATCACCGTACCATGTTGCATGTCTTCCCGGGTGAACAAGTGTTTCAGGTTTATGAAATGACATCTCTCTTGCAGTTTGTCTTATTGTTTCAGGTTCTAATCCTGTTTCAGGATAAGCCCATTCGGGTGTGTATTGCTGAATTTCAGCTTTGAATTGTTCAAAACCAAAACCATATTTTTCTACGTACTCTTTATTATATAGATTCTCATTTACTATTACATTCATCCACGCAAGTAATAGGGCAGTATCTGTACCGGGTTTTATTGGCAGGTAATATTTTGCTTTGCTTGCGGCAACCGAATATCTCGGGTCGGCTACAATAATTACAGCACCTTTTCCATTTGCTGCTGCAAATTCCTGTACCTGTGTGTTGTGCATATTTTCGCCAAGATGAGAACCGATAAGAACTATACACTTTGCATTTTCAATATCAGTTCTTTCGGGAGAACTTACATCTTCACCAAACGTTAACCTGAACCCAACATCACGCGGACCTCTGCACTGGGCAAATGAAGGAGCTGTAATATTTGATGAGCCAAATGCTTTAATGGTATGTTTAAGAAAATTACCGCCAATTCCGTGGCTGAACATCGCCATTGCTTCAGGACCGTATTGTTCTTTTATCTTATTCATCTTCTTAGCAATTACATCAAATGCCTCATCCCATGTAACTTCAACCCATTCTTCCTGGCCGCGGTTATTTTTTCTTACAAGTGGAGAGCGTAACCTGTCAGGATCGTAATGAGCTCCGATTCCTCCTGTACCACGCGGACACAACCTGCCTTTACTGAGCGGGTCTTCGGGATTTCCTTCAATCTTCCACAGCTTGCCGTCTTTTAAATATGCTATGGCTCCGCATTTCCAGAAGCATATATCACAAAATGTTGGAATTTTCTTTATTCCGTCTTTCGAATCATCTGTCTTTGCAAAAACGGATTCAGATTTATTTACAAATTTTCCCAATACTCCCGTTGCCGCAACTGTTCCTGTGACTGCACCGGTAATCTTAAGAAATTTTCGTCTTGATATTGAATTCATTTATTATGAAGAAATTAGTATTTCAATAATAATATTATATAGAAAAACATTGCTGCCTTTTTTACCTTATAATATTATAATTTTTTGAAGTGAGATGTTAATTCAATAATTTTATCTTTAATGGTATTACAATTACCAAGGTTTATGTAAACTTCACATGTTTTACAGTCTTTATCGGAACAAATATTTGATTTCTTCTTGGCTATCCAGCATGGCTGTTTTGATTCAGTTAATGCACTGCAAGTTTCAGGTGTCTGTTCGCACTTCATTAATTCCCAGCAGGGTATCAATGATAATATTCCTCTGATTCCCGCGATGCTTATTTTATCTTCATTGATAGTTCTGCGTATACACATAATACGCTCAAGATCGATTTTTGAATATAATCTCTGGTTACCCTCTGATTTATTCGGAAGAATTAATCCTTCTTTTTCATACATACGTACTGTATGAATTGATATTCCAAGTAATTTTGCAGCAACGCTTATAGGATAGATAGGCTGGCTGTCGGGAATTTTAAAGTTTAAATTTGTACTCATGATTTATATAAATTAGCGAAAGCTATATTTATAATTATTAACTTTGTTGATAGCACGAAGTATAGTTTTCAGTACAAATATAATATATGCGGTATGTTCAGAAACATGATTTGTATCATGTTTTGCAGAGATTTCTTCTTATTTATAAATAATTATGATTTAAAACATTTAAGTAACAAAAAAAGCTGCCCAATTAGACAGCTTTATTTTAAATATTTTATTTCTTTAAACAGTTTGCATTACACGGGTTGATACATCTATATTTGGAGGATGTGCAAGATGTTTTTTTACAGCACATAAATTAGCGGCATTAATTACCGCATCTTTATATTTACCGGGAAAATCAGCCGGCAATTCAATTTCAAGATTTATTCTGTCAACCAATCTTAATTCCCTGTTAAAGCTCATAGTTTGTTTAATTCTTATGTTTTCGGTTGGTATTGCCCGCTGGTCACAGAATGATTTAATATAAATTCCTGCACAAGTACCAATAGATGCAAGGAAAAGATCAAAAGGTGCAGAAGAAGAGGCATCTCCGCCTGCTTCCAATGGCTGATCTGTTTTTATTACATGCCCGTTGTAACTTGCATTTACTTTTTTATTTCCGTCAAAATATATTTCCATTTGCATGGTTATTACTCCTTTTATGTTTATACAAATATAATAATAAATGTTGCTAATAGCAACTAATATTGTATTACTCTTTTAAAATTTATTAAATTTATCAGGTTATCAATTTCATCACTTATTTCTATTCATTATTGTTTTTCTTTATGAACTTTGTGATAATGGCTTTTTTATCAAAGTAATCATTTTAATCTGAGTTAATCTATAGTTCAAGTTTCATAAATGTTTCTTAATTCGGGGAATTATTTTGAAATGTTATTTATTGTTAGCAAATAACAATCAAAAACGAAGAAATGAAATTATTTTACATTCTAATTATAATAATTATTATTTATTGGCTGATATCGTCAAATCTGGTCCTTTCGCAGGACATAGATTTCACCGAAAATTCAATTTCAAACAGGCAAAATACACTTCATACTCAATCCATTTTAAGAAAAGCACCCTTTTCCACAAATTATGATTTAGATTTAAAATTGAATTATCATTATAAGCAATCTAACCTTTTATCGGAATTATATGAACAGGGTAAAAAGCCTGACATGCTTCTTCTAAAACAAAAATCCAAGCCGGGATTTAAAACCTATATAATTGAATTTGGTGTTGGTGTTCTTGCAGGAACAGTAGGGGGGTTTAATAGGTTCTTTAAGCGGTTCCGCAGTGCATAGACACGGACCTGACCCAAATGCCGCAGAATCAGATGAGGATACATACAAGTATCAATTGTGGTTTTCAAGTATTTTCTATTCTATATTTTCTTATTTTGGTATTAATATAATTGGTAACCGGATAGATGGCTGCGGCTCTCATTAGCTCTTGGGAATATTGGCAGGCGGAAGTGAATTAACAGGTCTTTTTTTAATTCTTAAAAATAATCCTAATTGGGGAGGCAGTTTTTTAACTGGCCTGATTACAACTGTAATGGGAACCATCGGGTATAATTTGTATCACTCTTGCAGCGGGGAAAAAGCAGTAATCACTCCTCACTAATTCAATTGAAGAAAGGTAATTATGCATCTAATGTACCCGGGCTTTCAGTTAGGAAAGTATTAAATTCAGATAGATTTGTAACTTATGTCGATTTAGTACAAATAAGATTCTAGAATATGATTTATATAATGATATTATAACAAAACCCTGAGAGAATTCAGGGTTTTGTTATTTTCAGATGGGAT
>RPQH01000164.1 GCA_003820375.1 Ignavibacteriota bacterium | reverse complement strand
GTTGCTGTAACAAGAGACCAGGGTGTAGCTAAATTTGTTAGATTAAAAAATATTAAAGTGAAAGTTTTATAATAAAGATTGGATTTGCTTTTCAGGTTCTTGATAAAAGAATTGAAAGCTATCCGTTAAGATACGTTTGGTGCAGAGTATATTATAATGCTTCTGCCATTAGCTTGAAAAAATATTTGAGCCGCTATTCATAGAATATGCGGCTCATTTCTTTTTATAACTGTATTGAAAATTTGAAATCAAAAAGGCAGGAAGTCATTCAGAATAATTCATACTGTAAAGACAGATATATTTATTTCCAGATTGCATGGTCTTTCATAATATACTTAATTTCCTTTGCTTTCATATAAGGATGCATATTGTTCAGGTCATAATCGTCAATATTTCTGAAGAAATTACCAACAAATCCGCCAATCAGAGAGCCCGGAAGAGTGAAGACCAGGCTGATACCGAGAGTAGCATCCTTAGCAACTGTTTTCCTGTTTTTCCCTCCAAATAATTCATAGTAAAGAATACCGCTGATAAAGCCAACAGCGGCTCCTACGCCAACACCTGTCCATAAATATGTTCCGTTATCAAATCTTATGCGTGAAATTTTCTCAACGTTGACAATTTTATAACTACCTGTGTCCGATACAAGCAGCAGATCCTGGTGCAGCCCGATCATCCTGGTTTTATATATTCCCCTGCCGTCTTTATAAGAAATATCACATGGGAATGTCTGTGATAATAACTTTCCTGAAAATATTATTAAAATAATAATTAATAAAAACCAGAGTTTATTCAGCATATAATATTTTTTTTTGTGAGTTGAATTCTAATATACAAACAAAAGCACTAATTCCGCATCATTACAATACGTTAGATTAATGTATCGTTAATAACGCCTTTTGTTCATGTTATTGTTATTTCCGTATTTATTGTAACCGCCCGTTTTCCTGTTTTCTGTTCTTGGTTTTGCTTCGGCAACACTCATTGCTCTACCTTCTATTTTTTTTCCATCAAGATTTTTTATTGCATTATCCGCCTGTTCCTTATTTGGCATTTCTACAAATCCGAAACCCTTGGACACTCCGGTAAATTTATCTTTGATAAGCTTGCATGAAGTAACCTCTCCGTATTCTTCGAATACCTGTTTTACCTCGTTCTCAGATGATTCTCTTGATATGTTGCCGACATATATATTCATTTTTATTATCTCCTCTGCCTTTTTTATTGCAGTTTTGTTTTAATGAATTACTATACACAGAACAGTAATTATTTTTATTTAAATAATTTTGGTTTTATACGAACAAAATTACCTGAAAAAATCTGAGAATGGATGAGAGGATGGATTAAGAATCCATTAAAAGAATTTATAAAACCGGTATATAAATTAATTATTATTTCTTGTAAATTCAACCTTCAACGCAGAGTCTTACTTCTCTTTCGTTTAAATTGAAATTGATAAACGTTTTTATTGAAAACAAAATATTTAATCTTTTATTAATATTAAAAACCATTTTAAACATTTCAAATTTTCTTTTTTAAAAAAATAATTTCATAAAAACCTGTTAGCTTTTAAATAATATCTAAGTGTAACAATTTAAACTTCACCAATAAGGTTAGCGTGTTTGATTAGCATAAAATCACCCTTCGGGTTATATAAATCCTTTTTAGATATTGATATATTGTAAGCATAATTTTGATAATATCTTTTCCGGAATATAATCACATGCTTTGGAGCAAGCATTGTTTTTATATTTTTTAAATCTTTCATAAAATTTATTCAATCCATTTACTTCTTTTTACTGATTCATTGGATTTATTGTAAGCTTAATTTTCAATTAATGAAAATTAATAATTATTTTTTAAATATATTTTTTAAAATACCAGAGGGAAAAAATGAAACAATTATTTTTAACATTTTTTGTTATTATAATTTCAGCATTGTTGATTTCCGGATGCAGCAATACCGGTAATATATCAAACCCGCAGAATACAAATCCCGATAATCAGAGCAGTACGTGGTTTATACCGGGAGACTTCCCAACAATTGGTGATGCTATGAACAGTTCTACTGTACATAACGGTGATATTATAAAATTGGGAACCGGAAATTTTACAGGCGTTTTACTTACTAAAAGTTTAAAATTTGAGGGTAACGGAAATACTGTGATAAATGCCGGACCGGCTCATTCTTCCGGATATAGTCAAGGTTTCAGATTAGGAGCAGGTAGCGATGGGTCATCTTTCAATCACATGACATTTACAACTGACTTATCGATAATGAATGGCGCAGCTGTTAATAATGTGAAGGTCTCTCATTGTGAATTTCTGAATTCATTACAGGCAATTTCTAACTGGTGCGGAAGCGGCTGGATTATTGAACACAACACTATCACTGATCTAAAGTGTGCCAACGGAGGAGGTATCGGAATTCTGGTCGCAGACCTATCAGGCGGAACTGTTCAGGGTAATCAAATTTTACATAATACAATCACCGGGGTACTGCATGTTGATGCAGAGAATGAAGGAGGGGGCTACAGCGGTACAGGTATAGTTATTTATGCAGACTTCCGCTATGGAAGATTCGGAACTGCGGCTATTAAGAATAATAATGTTACACACAATACTATCAGTTTGACAAGTGAACACCCTGAGTTAGTTGATGTTGTTGCATTTGAACTTACCGATACAAGAGAAGAACCGCCTTTACCTTATGTATTAAATAATAATACAATAATGTTTAATGATTTCAGAGGGACAGTAAATCAAATTGCAATATCCCCTGCCGGCCTTGATAATCCTGTAAATAATATTACAAGAAATTTGGGTGAAAACCGGGGTCATGGTTTGCATCCAGGTGATTTTAAACCATAAATAATTTATATAAAATCATGAAGAATGCCGCATTCATGCGGCATTCTTTTTTTCAGAATTGCATTACTGAAAATTCCTTGCTAATGTTCAACAGGGTTAACAAGCTGAAACCAATTCCCGTCCGGGTCAGTGAATGTTAAACACCTGTCGCTGCCATCTGTTCCTTTAAACTTTAACCCTTTTGCTTTTAGCTCATCACGGGTTCTATCAAGGTCATCTGTGTATAATACTATTGCTGAGTTTGTATCTTTATATATATCCACTAACAGGTTATTGTTTCCGGGCCGAAGTAAAAATACATTATCATCAAGCGTTAGCCAGACATATTTATCACCCTGTATCTCATCTACTTCAAATCCTAAAATGTCAGTATAAAAATCTTTCGACTGCATCGGGTCTTTAACAAATATTTCTGTATGACCTATTTTCATAATCAAATTAATTTTGGTTTTGGTAAATCATATATTGTTATGATGTAACGAATTAAAATAATTTCATGATCACACCTTGACCCTCTCCATTTGGAGAGGGTCGAAGTTACCGGATACTTGCAAAGTTTTTAGATTTGAATTATCTAAATCTTTAATTTTAATATTATAAAAAAAGAGAGATTTCAATTATCAGAAAAACCAAAAACTTTGTAAGTCTTTTTCCATCCAAATTTCCTTCTAATAAATACTTAGCAAGTTTTTCAATTTTCTTATTCTAATAAATATTTCAATAAAAAACGTTCTTTCATTTCAATGTAATTTATTCTTAAGATAAACTTACTAAGAATCCCTCTCCCCCTCTCCACATTGAAAGATGTTATCTCTTTTAAATATAATTTATTGATTTTAGAACATCAAGAATATTTACTTATTCCCAAAGCCATATCTTCAATTTTTATTCTTCTTCTTAATACAAATAAATTTAATATTGAAAAAAATATTGCTGTAAAATAACATGAAAAGATAAGCGGGATAACAGCAAGCTCTGTAATCACCGATATATAATTGGGGTGCCTGTAAAATTTATACGGACCTTTATGGACTAATTTGCCCCCGGGAATTACAAGTACTTTCGTGTTCCAGTACACTCCAAGCGAAGTAATAGCCCAATACCGGTTTAGCTGTGCTATTAAGAACATTATAAGAAATATATACCAGTATTTATTTATTGTCTGACTGAAGAAAATAAATTCTACTATCAGGCTGATGAAGAAACTGACATGCATTGCTACAATGAACCTGTACCCGTTTTTATCATATAAGACTGCACCTTTTGATAATACAATCTTTTCATTTCTTCTGGCAAAAATCAATTCAGCAATACGCTGAATAATTACAAATATCAAAAAACAAATAAAATAAATCATTCTGTTTTAAATAATAAAATTTCGGAACTGAAACCGGGACCCAGTGCGGTTATTAAGCCAAGCTCTTCATTTCCAAATTTATTGCCCATGAGAAATTCCTTTAATACATATAACACACTTGGTGAAGACATATTGCCATGTTCATTTAATACTTTTTTTGAATAATTAAACTCTCCGTTCGTTGTTCCAAGAGATGATTCATAAGCCGCAATTACCTTCATTCCTCCCGGGTGTGAAACATAATGTTTTATATCTTCAATTTTCAATCCGTGAATATCAATAATTTCCTGAATATTTGCCCTGACATACTCTCTCACAATTGTGGGTATATCCCTGCTGAATACAATTTTCAAGCCATTGTCATTCAGGTCCCATCCCATAATATCAAGCGAGCCGTAATACATAGTAGAAAGTGAATCAATTAATTTAATATTTCCTGCAGATGCAAATTTACTTTCATCGCCTGCAATAAACACTGCTGCCGCACCATCTGAAAATAATGATGTTGCTATTATATTACTTTTGGAAAGGTCATCCTTCTGGAAAGTTAAGCTGCACAGCTCAACAGCAACCAGCAGGCATGTCTTACCGGGATATGCTTTGGTAAATTCCATTGCCCTGCTCAAGCCAGCAGCACCGCCGGCACATCCAAGGCCCCATATTGGTGTTCTCTTTATATGCCTGTTAAATTTCATGCGGTCAATTAAAAAAGCATCTATCGATGGTGTGGCAATTCCGGTGCTTGTAACAAAAATCATATAATCAACATCTTTTACATCTGCGTTTGCTTTTTCAAGGCATTCATTAATTGCACCCTCTGAAATATCGATTGCCGATTTAATAAACATTTCATTTCTCTCGGGAAAGGAATGTTTGCATTTGAACCATTCCAGCGGAGCGCTTATATGCCTTCCTGTTACGGTGGAGTTATCGAAGATGCTTATCATCCTGTCAATATTTACACCTGAATCCGAAAAAAGATTATAGACAAATTCCTTAGCTTCTTTTTGCGTAAGCTTATACTCCGAATCACAAGTTCCTGCAGATACTATCTTAGACATAATTTTATTCTTAATTTATAATAATCACGTACGTCAACATATAACACAGAAAAAACATAATATTATAACATAAGGAATTGTAAGATAGTTCTTTACTAAAAACACGAACACATTGAAGCAAATATTCTTCATTGTTCATTGCTAATTGTTCATTGCTAATTGTTCATTGCTAATTGCTAATTGCAAATTGCTCATTGCTAATTGCTAATTGCTAATTGCTCATTGCTAATTGCTAATTGCTCTTAGGGTATTTTTCAATACATATTTTTTTCGTCCATTCAAAATCTAACCAAATCCGTTAGCAGCATTTTCAGGCAATATTACGACATGCTCTAATATATTTCGATATTATCAAAGAACGGTTATATTTGCTTATATATTGATATAAGCTTCATCAGTATAATTTAATATAGTAATATTTAATTGTCAAGTTTTAACTAAAAATAGTTTGGAGAGTGTGGAGTGCTTGGAGTGTATTGAGTGTTTAGAGTGGTTATTTGCTTAAAAACTTCACCCCCAGCCCCTCTCCATCCACGCAGAGCGGGACTTCGCAAGCTCAGCTTGGAGAGGGGAGCAAGTTCCCCCTTTCGAAGGTCGAAGATCCGGTTTACCGGAGGGCTAGGGGGATGATTCTAAAATTGACACGGATGGACTTCAAGTAATACTTTAACTCCCCAACAATTGCGACAATTATTTGCTACCGGATTTTTCCCATAGCGATAATGGTTAATGATATAGTGAAGTTTTATTTTGCAGAAAAAATGCCGATTCCTTGATTTAATCAACACTTTTTCACGTTTCACCTTTGACTTTTGACGGCGTTATCTTCTTATACTGCAATGAGTTAACCCCTGTTTTTGAAAAACGATAACCCAACTTGATACCAACTTGAACCCAACTCCGACACAACTTGAACCCAACTTAGCACTGTTTTGAACCCAACTCTGATAATTTCGAATTTCGAATTGTGAATTGCGGATTAACAAGCATTTTTCATATGTCATTCC
>RPQH01000163.1 GCA_003820375.1 Ignavibacteriota bacterium | reverse complement strand
GCTGTAACCGCTTATATTATATATAACTTAACCCAAAACATGCAAAACGTGATAGTGTTGGGAAAGATTGAGATGGATTGTATTGGGAAATTAATGTGAGCTGAACAGAATAAATGTTAATCCGGATGGATTTTGATTTGAGACCAAACAATAAGCCGGTCAGAAAATCCAACCGGCTCAAATTGGCTTAAAAGTATACTTATCTATTTATTTTACAATTACCATCTTCTTAACCGCACTGAATGTACCCGCTTCTATCCTATAAAAGTAAACTCCCGATGCATAGTTTGTTCCGTCAAATGTGATGGTGTAATTGCCTGCATCTTTGTATTCATTTACAAGCTCCTTGACTAATCTGCCAAGAATATCGTAAACTTTAATCGACACCTTCACGCCCTGCGGCAATGCATAATTTATTTTTGTCAGCGGATTGAACGGATTGGGATAGTTCTGTGATAATGCATATTCTTTTGGAATAACATTACTGCTTTTTGCATTTGATTTGCCTACCATTAACTCCCTAATCATTCTGAATCCATCTTCAACACTGTTAGGCTTGAGTACCTGTATCCTGCCTGTATAGCTTGGAGCATCACCGCCGGTTGACATTAACATATATATCTCAATAATGTTCAACTGGCAGCCCTTTATCTTCGATGAATCTGTTGTGTTAGCTATCATATTTTCATATTCTTCAATTGCATGAGTATAATGTTTTAACCTGACAAGGCACTTTGCAGCGAGCTCTGATGATACATTATAGAATGCAGTATCAGTTGAATTATTTACAGCAAGCCCATTGAAGTATGACCTGAGCGAAGAATATGCAGATGTATCAAGTGTACCAATGGAAACAAGTTTATCTGTGCTTGTTAGTATTCTCTTAAGAGAATAAATTGCTGTTAAGCTATCCTGGTAGTTTTGTATAACTTGTTGAAACAAAGGTAATGCTTGAGTATAGTTTGTAAGCAATTCTTTCTTCACACCTTCAAAATATAATTGCTTATCAGCAGAAACAGTTATATTGCAGGTTGTAACTTTAATAGTATCATAGTGTCCATTACCAAGATTTATAATAATTGGCTCTGGAGGAGGCAAAGGGTCTTCAATTAAAGCACCACCCGCGCTAAAAGAATTTTCATTATCTTCTTTAATAATATTTGCATCAGGCGGATCGCAATTATATTCGACCCACAGTACATTGTAATTACCTGAGATCCTTTCCATTGAAGGTTCGCCGTCAAACCAACTATTGCATTGTGCTTCCCATAATATTGGATCAACACCCCCGGGACCATTATCATACAAATACCATTGATTAGCAAAAATTTTGTTCCATCCATAATTAACATTTGGAAGCGAATTTAAAACACCAAATGCAGTTGATTGATTATTTGTGTAGCCGCCATCCAATAAATTGTTTTTACCGCCATCCCAAATATATTCCCCGCCTTGTACCGCAGGGCTTAAACGCGGATAAGAATAATTTTCACAGTATATTGCAACTGGATCATTATCTTCATTATTGTTGATAATGGTTGTATTATATAATATGGGTGTACTATTATATAGTTTTATTCCGTTCTTATATCCTAATATCGAATCCCCTGAGAGTGACGAATAATAACCGAAATCCATTGCTATACCTGTAGCTGTATTAGATGTATTATCATGTATTAATTTATTTTCTTCCAAATTTACTTCTGAATTTGATATTAAAATCCCCGGATTAAAATTTGTGATATTATTATTAGAAATTGTTGAATAGTGAACAGATGAAAGAGAAATTGCACTGCTATCGTCATTAAACCCATCATGGACAAATGTATTGTTTGCTATGTAAAGTTTACTTGAATAAACTGCACTTATGCAATTTGACGAAGATATCCAATTGTTATTGCAGATTTGGACACTATCCCTGCTATTTATTATAATTTTAGTATACAAATTACAATTGTTAATTGTTGTTTTGAGTGGCGTGTAAACTGAGCTATTGTAAATAAATATTGAAGGTGTGGCACTTATAAAGTTACAATAATTAATACCCCCATAACCCCGGTTCTGGAATTCAATTCCAAACCAAGAGCCGGATTGCCCGGTTAAAACAACCGGTTGTTGTGCTGATGAATTAATATATAAATAGCCACCGTCAGTTACAATTATTTTCTTACCTGCAGCAAATCTCAAAGTACAGCCATCAAGTATACTTAATTTTCCACCCGGGCAAACAATAATATCACCATTTATGTTATATGTATTCTCACGTATACATAAGCTGTCTTTAACAACTATTGCACTGTTTAAGTTAACACCCCAAACGCCTCTTCCGAATAACGATACATTTATCTGATTGCTAATTCTATTATAATCCAGGTCTATTGCAGGACAGTTTGGCAAACCTGAAGCTAATAATGTCCAATTAATACCGGACGCATCGGACCTGTAAACCCCGACATCTGTTGCTACGATATATTCTTTCGTAGTACAATCAGTGTAATGAATAACAATGTCGCTTACCGGATTATCGGGCAAATTACCGGTTATATCAAACCAGTTGCTTCCTTTATTAGTAGATTTATAAACATGGCTTGTATCATAACCGGATAAAGTTAAAACTACATCATTTTCATTAAAAGGATCTGCTTCAACTTTTGAAAAGAATCTGTTAGGAATGCCATTTAAACCACCCTTTGCTATTGGCAAAGTACTCCAATTTTGACCCCCATCTGTACTTCTGAAAACTATATTAGCTTTGTCATAAAATTCTATTCTATGACCTGCTGTTAAATAAACTATACTTGTATCTTTTGAACTTATGGATAGATTTATAGGCATTAAATCGATAAATTCAGAATGCTGAATTGAAGAATAAGGACTAAAAGAAGCTCCATAATTTTCTGACCTAAATATATTGAACAAACCAATTGTATTAGTATCATTAACAACTAATTCAAATACATTTTCCTTTTTTGGATGAGCCGTTAAACAAACTAAGCCGCCTATAGACCCTGACCAGCCTGATGATAGTGCCCAGTTGCTTCCTAAATTACTGGTGTGAATAATTTTGTCACGGTTACTTACCAATAATTTATCTTTATTGAAAACAACGCTGCCTCCATCACCACCAAGTAGCATAGTTCCAGAGAGAATCCACTCACTATTATCATATTTCGTTAATACTCCATAATCTTGGGCTCCACCAAACATTTTATTAACATTTGTTTCAGCAGATCCGATTCTGTACATTTGTGTCAAAACTATTCCATTACCATTTAAATTATTCCAATTTTCGCCAAGATTTGTTGAAAAATAAACACCACCATCACACCCAGTAATTATTTTGTCAGGATAATCAGAATTTGGATAAAATTCTAAATTATGAAAATCCGGATGAATTTCATCATTGCCAACGTAGCCACCAATTGCTGTAAATGAACTACCACCATTAGTGCTTCTGTATAAATTACAGCCTCCAACAAATAAAGTATCTGGATGATAAGGGCTGACTTTTATCATCATATTGTAACCGGCGTTAGCACCACCATCTGTTACAGGTATGCCACCTTTGACAACCGTAAAACTCTCACCGTAATTTGTAGATTTATAAACATAATATGGATTTGAATAATTAACCGTATTTATTGTCGTGTCAAAACCAAAATATGAAATTATGTATAGAACATTTGGTTTTGATTGACACAATGTAATACAAGTTCTGCCGTGTGGGTATGGTGGATCTGATATATGAGGAAATCCTGTTCCTGTCATTGTTTGAAAAGTAAAACCGCCATCGGTTGACTTTTTGTAACCTATTCCGTTATATTTGGCTTGAGGGAAAAAGTTGCCTGAACCTACTGCATAAACATTCATTCCGTCGGGTGACATTACAACATCTGTGCACTGTTCATCCCTTTCTTCATTAGGTATTATTCTATACCATCTTGTTCCACCATTAGTAGTTCTGTACAAACCTGTTTTCATTGCAGCAAATATTGTATCGGGATGAACAGGATTAATAGCTATACGGAAAAAGTATGTTCTCAAAGGTAAGCCGTCACCCTGCAGTTTTGTCCAGCTCTCCCCGCAATTTACAGATTTATATATGCCATACCCCGGATAGGAAGGTCCAAACCAAACAGCTTCACCGGTACCGTAATATAAAATATTATTTAAGGAATCCATTGCTAAAGCTCCAGAAGATAAATTCTCCAAAAAATCAGTTTTTGGGTACCAAAAAGTATAACCAAGATTTCTTTTCCATAAACCTCCGCATGCGCCGCCTGCATAAATTATTTCGGGATTCTGTTTATCAAAACATACAGATGAAACCCTGCCTGATCCAATACCTGTAATTTCAACATCATTTACCGGATCTGGTCCTAAGCAGTACCACTGCTCATTACTAAGAAAATATCCCCTGTTTAAGGAATTATTTCTTTCCTGAATTGCATTCACAAAAGAATTCGTGGAAATTGAATCATATGGATACATACGCTCAATATAGAATTTCTTCCATCTTTTATTTTGAATATCTTCTTCTTCATCCTGGCATAATAACGATATTGAATTGAAGGCAAGAAGAAAAATTGATAAATTTAACAATAAATTTATCAAGCTTAGTAATTTTGTTGTAATTCTCATTATTTTGAAATTTTTAAACTTTTTAAATAATTATTTGTTAAATTGAATGAATAGATAGTAATAAAAGGGCAGGCAAAAAGGCATTTTGCTTTTATTTATATAATAAAAGTAAAATTATTATTTAGCTTGCCAGCTGTAATAAAAACCTTGTGTCTGCCTTTTATTTAATAAATTTTAAAATCATTAAAGCCCCTTTCTTATTTTGTTATTACCATTTTTTTAGTTTCTATAAAGTCACTTGTAATTAATTTATAAAAATATATTCCACTTGGATAATTACTCGCATCCCAGTTGACTGCGTGATTGCCTTTTGTTTTAACACCTTCATCTAAAACCTTTAATTCTCTTCCTACAATATCATATAATACTAATTTCAAAAATATTTTTTCCGTTATGTAATAATTTATATTTGTTTGTGTATTAAATGGATTAGGATAATTTTGATATAAATAGTATTTCGAAGTAATTACTGAATTGATATTGTTTATCCCTACCATTTGTGAATATTTAAAAGTTAGAATGTCGCCATAAATACCTGCTAATGTGTCTCCTGTAACATATATATTATTTAATCTATCTAATTTAATATATGAACCTATTACATAATGGTAATTCATTACCCATTGTTGGATTCCGTTTGTTGTATATTTTAATACTATTAAATCAGGTCCTAATGAAGTACTTTCACTTGTGCCTGTTATATATACATTCCCAGTACTATCTACAACTAGAGCATTTGCAATTTCAGCCCCCATAATAGGATTATCATATCGTCTTACCCATATTGAATCACCAATAGAATTATACTTTATAGTGGCAAAGTCTGATTGATAAGTTCCGGTTGTAGTTGCATAACCGGTTACATAAATATTACCCGTATAATCAATTCCAATATCATTTGCATAGCTTGAATATCCACTTGCATCAACATATGTTCTCACCCATTGCTGTGTACCAATTGGATTTAATTTTGTAGTTATATATATTCCATTTACAGATCCAATTCCTGTTCCGTAAATATTGCCAAATCTGTCTGTTGCTATTTTTTTATATAAACAACTTGCGTTACCTTCACCCGTTGTAAAGTTGTTATACCATATGAAGTCACCTGATGATGAATATTTTACAATAGTTGCAAAAGAACCATTGCCTACCGAATTTTGAGTATTGCCGCCTATGTAAACATTATTTGAACTATCTATTGCTATAGTATTTGTTCTGCTTTTTGTTAAACCCGGTGTTATAAATAATCTTGTCCATAGAGAATCACCTGTTGTGTTGTACTTTATTGCTATCATAGCTATATAGCCACCTCCTAAATTAGTGCTGCCTGCTGTTATTATATTATTTTCTTTATCAACAATAATTGCAGAAGGTCCATTAAATAAGTTTACACCATTGTAAATACGTGTCCATTGCTGAATACCGGAAGCATTATATTTTACTGTAACCATGTAATATTGAGATAATGGATATAATTCTCCTGCATAACCAGTAACATAAACATTTCCTGCTTTATCTATTGCATTTGCAACTCCAAAATTATAATGTACTGTTGTATCATCATATACAGCAACCCATTGCTGCTGACCGGATGTATTATATTTTACTGTAATTATTGCTCTGTGTAATGTAGTTGAATTTACAATTGAAGTGCCTGTAACATATGAATTGCCATCTTTATCAACAGATAAGCATGCAGAGATATCCTGCGAATTATGCGGGTTATTATATCTTGCAACCCACTCTAAAGTTGGCTGTGAATATATATTACCATTCAGCAGTATTATTTCAGCAGCCATCAGAAGTATTATCAGAAGTGTTTTAATTTTTTTCATAATAAAATTATTTTAATTATTTTCATGAAAACAATTACAGCGGTATAAACATCGTGGG
>RPQH01000162.1 GCA_003820375.1 Ignavibacteriota bacterium | reverse complement strand
TTTAAGTTCTTTAAGTTCTTTAAGTTCTTTAAGTTCTTTAAGTTCTTTAAGTTCTTTAAGTTCTTTAAGTTCTTTAAGTTCTTTAAGTTCTTTAAGTTCTTTAAGTTCTTTAAGTTCTTTAAGAAAGTAAGTATTTCATTTCCAAATTTATCAAACACACCCTCTTTCCCAAATTTCTATTTGGGAAAGTATAGGATCTGCAATTGATAATTTATCTGTCATTCATAATACATACTTTCCCAAATAGAAATTTGGGAAAGAGGTGTAGACTTCAACTTTCAATCCTTCCAATCCTCCAACCTGCAACCACAAATTCGTCATTCGTAATTGATTTATGTGTTGACACACACAATTTTTTTCACTATATTTGTGTTACAACACATAAAATAACTATACAAAATGGCAGAAGCATTAAATAAATGGCTGAAAATGAAGAAAAGCCCCCCGTTTAGAGAAGAAGTTCTCTTAAACGTCAGGATTGCTGCCCATTTTGTAGAATACACATTTGATAAGATTGGTGACAAGTTCGGTATAACCAGCACTCAATATAATGTTTTAAGAATACTTAAAGGTGCTTATCCTGAAGGTCATGCCCGGTGCGAGATAATATCGAGAATGATAGAAACCGCACCTGATACAACAAGATTAATTGACAGATTGGAAAAACAAGAGCTTGTGGAGCGGGACAGATCAAATGATGACAGGCGGAGGTCAATCACTAAAATCACTGGGAAGGGATTAAAGCTATTGGAGGATATTCAGCCTGTGCTTGATAAAGAATTCGGTGAATTTACAAAGAATCTGAATGCAGGTGAATGCAAAGAACTATCGAGATTGTGTGAAAAATTATACGGGCACCTGGTCTAGAAATTTTTTTGGTATATTATGTGTTTAAACACTATATGTTAAAACATATTAAAAAGGAGTTAAATCATGAAGAAAACAATACATAAAGCAAACTCAAGAGGATTAGCCAATCACGGTTGGCTGTTAAGCAGGCATACTTTCAGCTTTGCAGGTTACCATGACCCTGAAAGAATAAGATTTGGATTATTAAGAGTATTGAACGATGATATAGTTGCACCGGGCATGGGTTTTGGCGAACACCCGCATGATAATATGGAAATAGTATCAATTCCGTTAAAGGGTGAACTGGCTCACAAAGATAGTGAAGGGCACGAGAAGGTAATTTATACAAATGATGTGCAAATAATGTCAGCGGGTTCGGGATTAACTCACTCGGAATATAATCATTCTAAAGAAAATGAAGTGAATTTCCTGCAGATATGGGTATTTCCGAAGGAAAGAAATATAAAGCCAAGATATGACCAGAAGACATTTTCACCTGAAAAAAGAAAGAACATAATTCAAACAGTTGTATCACCTGAAAAGAATAACGGTACATTATGGATAAATCAGGATGCTTATTTCTCTCTTTCGAAGCTTGATGCCGGAAAGGAATTAACATATAATATAGAGCGAAATGGAAACGGGTTGTATGTTTTCGTAATAGAAGGCGAAATTGAAACATCCGGTGAAAAACTGAGCAAGCGTGATGCAATAGGATTGGAAGATATTGAAAATGTTGACATCAAAGCTGTATCTGGCTCTGAGATCTTATTGATAGAAGTGCCAATGCAATAAGAAGTATATAATAAACTAAGAACAAATACAATAAAATAAATTAAAACAGAAAGAATAATAAAATGAATACCTGGAAAATAGATCCAATACACTCAGAAATAAAATTTAAAGTTAAACATCTTTTAATATCAACCGTTACCGGTAAGTTCAATAAATTTGATGCCGTAATTGAAACACTAGATGATAATTTTGATAATGCAAAGATAAGCTTTGAAGCGGATGTAAACAGTATTGATACAAACGAGGCAAGCCGTGATGCACATTTAAAATCAGCGGATTTCTTTGATGCGGAAAACTATCCGATGATGACATTTGCATCAAAATCAATTGGAAAAGTATCTGATGATGTGTATGATGTAATTGGAGATATGACTATGCGGGGAACAACTAAAGAAATTAAGTTAAATGTTGTTTACAACGGAACAGCAATAGGATTAGATGGCGGACAGGTTGCAGGTTTTGAAATTACCGGTAAGCTCAACAGGCAGGAATTCGGCTTGAAATGGAACATGCTGCTGGAAGCAGGCGGCTTTGCAGTCAGTGATGAAGTTAAGCTTGAAATATTTGCCGAAATGAAAAAGGTTGCAGTTGAAAAAGAAGCAGCTGAATTAGTGTAGTAATAGTAAACCATATTAAATGAATGGGGAACGGCTTATATGATTTAACGATTCAAGAAAGTGAATGATATAAGATACAAAAGAACCGTAAAGTCAAGGAGTTATGCATATAAATTTTTGATGTTTACGGTTTCTTGTTTATGAAAATATTTAATGAGGAAATTTGTTTAGTTAATATATTTAAATAATATACCGGTGGTTTACAGTTAGAGGAAATACAATTAATATATACATAAAAAAACAAACCCGGTTTAATAGATTTCAGAATCCGGGTCATTGTCAGAATTAACATAAATATTTAAAATAATATGACAGCTTCGGAAAAAATAAGAACCGCCATCGGCTCTCTAGAAGGTATTGAAGTCCTTCCTCACAGGTTTGGAGGAATTGAATTTAAGCTTGGAAAACGCGAGATAGGACATTTACACGGTAATTCACTTGCAGATATTCCATTTCCCAAAAAAGTGAAAGAAGAATTAGTGAATGAGGGAATTGCCCTGCCTCATCACATCTTACCTGAGAGCGGATGGATAAGCTTTTATATAAAGAATGAGAACGATATTAACACTGCGATTGACTTGTTTAAAAGGTCTTATGAAATTGCAAGAAAAGCAAAAGTGAATTATAAACAATAATTTCATCCCCGCGAAGGCGGGGATGAAACTATTACTTAGTATTTATCAATTTATAAAGAAATGACTTTACCAAAAAACACAAGAATAAAAAACTACTCGCTGAAAGTAAAAAACCTTGATGAAATGAGTGAGTTTTATGAGCACATGCTGGGTTTAAATATTTCTGCTCAAACCGGTAACGAAATTTCTTTTTCGGTTAACGGAAAAGAAAATCATCTGCTTAAATTAACCGGAGATAAAGATGCAGCATATAATTCGGAGCATCATCCCGGTTTATATCATATAGCATTAATATTTCCGGACCGTGAATCATTGGCAAAAGAATTTTTACACCTGTTCAATAAAGGTTTAAAATTCCGCGGGTTTTCAGACCACCTGGTAAGTGAGGCAATATACTTAGAAGACCCCGAAGGCAACGGTATCGAGCTGTATGTTGATAAACCGCGAAACGAGTGGAAATGGAGAATGGGAGAAGTTGAAATGTCAACTCTTCCTTTGGACCTGACTGTACTTACAGATACTATTAAAGATAGAAATGAAGAGTTTACCGGAACAGACCCGCGTATGGAAATTGGTCATATTCATTTACAGGTTTCCAATCTGGATAAAGCAAAAAAGTTTTATCACGAAATACTGGGAATGGATATTACAAGCTCATCATATAACGGAGCACTGTTCTTTTCTGCGGGCGGCTATCATCATCATATAGGAGCTAACATCTGGCACAGTAAAAACTCTCCTCCCCTGCCTGATAACTCGACAGGATTAAAAGAGTTTACAATTAATATTCCCGGTAAAAATGTTATTGATGAAATAATAGCCGGGGCTGACAAACATGGATTGGTTATTGATAAAGAAAAGAATGTAATCAGAGACTTTGATAATAATAAAATTATATTATCTTTGTAGAATCATTTTTTAAAGTGTACAAAGTTTAGATATCGATATACGCAAGGATTAAAAATATAGCATACATTGCAATTTATAATCCTCACCCCCCTGACCCCCTCTCCTATGATACCTGCCTGCTGCAGGCAGGGGCGTTAGGAGAGGGGGAGCAGTTAATCTAAACTCTTCTTTACCATAGATGATTTGCAATGGATTTCTCCCCCTCTCCTCTCATTTATCATAGGAGAGGGGGTCAGGGGGGTGAGGATTATAATTGCAATATCATCTGGTTTTCTTATCGTTGTGTTTGGTTTGTAGTCTTTTATAAATAGTTTATTTAAATTCATAATCAAAGTTAATTTTCAAAATTGCAAGTACAACTATCTGTTTACAATCCTGAATGGGTTAATATTTTCAATAAAGAAAAAGAGTTACTGAAAAATTCTCTCGGCAGCAAAGCTATACGAATTGAGCATTTCGGCAGTACTTCTGTTGAAGGGCTATGGGCTAAACCGGTCATCGATATTCTGCTGGGTGTTCACAATTTAGATGATGCCCAAAGCTTTATTCCGCAAATGCAGAAGCTGGGTTATGAATATATATCAAAGTATGAAGATATAATGCCTGAAAGGAGATATTTTAAAAAGCCTGTTCAAGCTGATTTGCCTGAATTCCATGTCCATTCATTTGAACTGGCAACAGAGCATTGGCGAAGGCATATTATGTTCAGAGATTACCTCCGCTCTCATGATAAAACGAAACATGAATATTTTAATATAAAAAAAGAGCTTGCTTATAAAGAATGGAATGATGTTAACGAATATGCTGATGCCAAAACAAAATTTATAAGAAGTATTGAAAACGAAGCTTTAATATATTTCACACAGGAGACCGAGAAGGCAGAATGCGAAGCTGTATATGAAATTTACAATACGGATGATGAAACAAAAAAGAAATGTATGTTAAGTACGAAAAGATTTGGTATTGCAACTGCTGTACGTACCGATATCTTTCCGGGATTTTCACATAACAGGGTTACAGGTTTAGGATTTGACAGGCCTCTTAATGAATTCAATATGGCGGAAGTAAAAAACTTTTACTCTTCCAGTCCAAATAAATTTGCTTTCCAGTTAGCACCTTTGGTTATTGACAGAAACATAGTTGAAAAATTAAATACTCTTGGTTTCAAATTAAAAAATAACTGGGTGAGATTTTACCGTGATGTAGCTCCGCTTGAAAATGTTAAAACCGGCCTTGAGCTGAAAGAGATTGGCAAAGAACATGCAGATGAATATGGCAATTTAATATTGAAAAACTTTAGCTTTCCGGACGACCTGAAAAATGTATTCAACAACAATATTGGCAATTCTAATTGGAAACACTATATGACATTTGACGGTGATATTCCCGTCGGGGCAGGGGCAGTATTTTTTAATGGTGATACTGCGTGGATAGGATTTGCAGCAACCGAACCTGATTACAGAAACAGGGGTTCGCAGGCTGCAATACTTTCAGCCAGAATAGATGAGGCAAGAAAAAGAGGATGTAAGTGGATTTCGGTTGAAACTGCTGAAGATACATCGGAACATGATGCCCCTTCATACCGCAATATGCTCAGATATGGCTTTAACTTGATGTATCTTAGACCTAACTTCGTTCATGAACCTAAAAATATGAATGAATGAAAGATAAAATGATAGTCAGTATCTGCGGCAAGTCAGGAAGCGGTAAATCGGAACTTGCAAAACACCTTGCCAAACATTTAGGAAGCGATATGGCATTAAGAATACCGTGTGATTATTTCCTTAAACCGGTTAATTATGAATCATTAGAGCAATTTATGTCCACTCCTTTTATGTGGGATTGGAAACTGCTTAAAGATTTTATTTCCAACCCTGTTGGCTCTGTAAATGATATACCGGATTACAATTTTAATACATATTCCCGTATCTCGGAAACGGGAGGGATTGCCTTAATTATCAGAAGATATATTATTCTCGATTCGGCACTTCCTTACCCCGAAAGCGATTATAAAATTCTGATTGAATCTACCGATAAAACACGAATTAAAAGATTGAAGCAGCGGGATAAGAATTGGAAATCAAATGTTTTAAAAAACTGGGATAAGCTTGAGCTTACTGCAAAAAAATTAGAGACCGCTAAATTTGACCTTACTCTGGATGGAGAAAAACCCGTAGAAGAAAATATGGGATTGGTACTAAAACTACTCAGATTAGATTAAAGCAGATTGGAAGGTTGGAAGATTGGAAAGAAAAGTATATTAGTTATGGACAGAATCCCGAAGGGATGATATTATGGTAGAAAGAATCATCGTTTATGGGCAGAATCCCGAAGGGATGACATTATGGTAGAAGAGTTTGATAGATACAAATAGAATCCCGAAGGGATGATATAATGGTAGAAAAGTATATTAGTTATGGACAGAATCCCGAAGGGATGATATTATGGTAGAGAGAATGTTCCCAATCATGAAGAATCCCGAAAGGATGACATTATGGTAGAAGAGTTTGATAGATACAAATAGAATCCCGAAGGGATGACATTATGGTAGAAGAGTTTGATAGATACAAATAGAATCCCGAAGGAATGATATTATGGTAGAAAAGTATATTAGTTATGGGCAGAATCCCGAAGGGATGACATTATGGTAGAGAGAATGTTCCCAATCATGAAGAATCCCGAAAGGATGACATTATGGTAGAAGAGTTTGATAGATACAAATAGAATCCCGAAGGAATGATATTATGGTAGAAAAGTATATTAGTTATGGGCAGAATCCCGAAGGGA
>RPQH01000161.1 GCA_003820375.1 Ignavibacteriota bacterium | reverse complement strand
CTGCTTTCTATATTAATCCTCTAATATTAAAAATCCCGGTTCTGACATGTTTTTAATGGGTAATTAAACTATTTTTAGTTAAAACTTGACAAATGGTAATTTCGTATATACATTTGTATAGTGATACATATTATCACTCAATACCGTTCTTTGATAATATCGTTTAGAGTTATACCACGTCGTAATAATGCTGTTAAATGCGGCTCACGGATTTAGTTAGTTTTTGTATGGATGAAAAAAATATGTATTTAAAAATGCACTAAAAAGTTTGTTAAGTTTGTTAAGTTTGTTAAGTTTGTTAAGTTTGTTAAGTTTGTTAAGTTTGTTAAGTTCAAACCTGAAACCTGAAACCTGAAACCTGTAACCTAAAACCTGTAACCTGCAATTTCAAACCTCAAACTTCTCAAACACTTCTTTTGCATTTTCAATTTTTTTCATTTTCAGTGATTTTACCACATCGGCAACGTACTTTTCCAGACGCATGCCCACAAGCGTTGTGCTTATTCCTTCGAGCGAGTTAATTAAGAGGATGGCTTTTTGTGACAGGCTTAATTCTTTGAATTGCATAGACTGTTCAGCTGTAACAAGCTTATCAAGCTTATTGCTGATTTCCTTTGAGCGGGAATTTGCAATTATTCCGTAAATTGTTTCCATTATCCGCATCAGCTTGTTTATTTGCTTTGCTATCACATCAAGCCTGTCTTTCATTTCAGATGTGACATTAGGTGATTTTATCATTGCACTGAAAGCATAGTTAACGCGTGGAATCAGGAACTGCTTCTTTACATCATTGAAGCTTTCAATACTTCCGAAATTTTTCCAGTTCTCCTTAAGCAATTGTCCCGCTTTAAGGAAATAGTTAACTGCTTCCCTGTTCTGGTCGGATAGATTCAAAAGCTCAAGGTAATCCTTCAGGAAACTTTCTTCCAATGAATCAAGCAGCTCTATTTCAGCAATAATTTGTGCTTCATCAACATTCAGGAATTCGGGATATATTTCAAAATCAATAAGCCTGTGAAGTGATTTTCCCTGTATTGCATTTAACGGACGGTTAACCATTACAGCAATTTTATTTTCCTTTGCAATCTCCAGTGTTGTTTTTGTCTCATGCTTCTGATTCTTAATTGTTACAGCACCATTTTCATACAGGTTCAACGGCAATTGAATAACATAAAAGTGGTTATCTTCCTTCACTTCCCTGGCTGCCTGCAGGCACATTTCAAGTGATGTGAAGGTAGGTGAATCCATTTCATGGATAAATGAATTAGACGAAATACCGTAACATCCGATAGTGCCTTTTTCAACTTCACCTTCAAGGAATTCAAATGCTTTTTTTATTCTCCTGTAGTATTCAAATCTCATTTCATCAAGTGAGAGGTCCTGAGCCATTTTGGAATCAAGGAAATACTCAGGGTTATGCAGAAGGTAAACATCCACTGCTTTCGTTTTCAGCCTGTCGAGTGATTGAGTAATCTGGTCGCTGAGAAAATCCGGGTGAATGCAATGCCAGAGCCCTTCGGAGTAATCAACAACTTCCTTATACGGTTCACCGTTCTCCGCTTTTTTCTGAGCATATTCATAATTTTTGCCCTGTATATAACCGCCTTTGGTGACGACAACAACCTCCTCACGAAGAAGCTTTATCTCTTCTATCAGTTTCCAGAGAACATTGCCGATGAGAATTTCACTGCCTCCGTCTGAGTAATTGGCGGATGTATCAATGATGTTTATTCCGTTGAGTAAAGCATATTCAAGTGCGTTGAAGTGTTCGTTCACGCGGTAATCTACTCTGTAACAACCAAAGCCGCAGGCAGAAACGGTGAGACCGGTTTTGCCAAAGGGTTTATACATCTGTTCAGGAAATTGAAGTGAAAATTTTCCGGTATCCTCTTTTGAAGCTATGTTAGCGATTATTAGTTTATCCATTGTTATAATTAAATTTATCGGCTAAGGCACACAGAATAGTATTTATATAATGTCAGTTTCGTCGGCATTTTTGTATATCCAAACCTTCAAACTTTTCAACCTGTAACTTTCAACCCTTCAGTCTTCAGCAATTACAATCAGCTTATCTATTTCTTCAAAGATAATTTTGTCTGACTTTTTCGGATTAACAAAAACACCGTATGCTTTATCGGCATCATGAGCAAAGCTGCATTTTCTGTAGCCAATTACAATTTCATTTCTTCTTGCGGCACATTCGGATACTTCATAGAAGTCCACTTCTTTGCCGGGTTTAATATAATGCGATGCCGGTTTCAAATATATCTCGGAACCTTCCGCATCAAATAAATCATCGAATACTGCTTTTAGTTCTTTGTTTTCGGATAGCTGTGAAAGCATTAAGCTTACAAGCTTATTGCTGATGATGAAGTCATCTGCTTTGGTTACTTCTGCAAGCTGTTTGTTTCTAATATCCATCATTTCACTTACTATACTGAAATCAACATTTTCCCTTTCGGAAATATTTCTTAAATGAAGCAGTGTAATAAGTGTTCTTGAATCCGATTCCTGTATGTCCATTGTATCCGAATAACAAAGTAAAATTATATGGTTGTAATCAGCTAATGGCAGTGGCTCAAGCACAGATCTTTCTGTAATAACACCATTAATGAATTTTATCGATTGATTTTTTACTATTCCTTTTATTTTGTTAATTTGTTCATCCACATTTTGTTCATCGGTCACAATAGTTATGGAAGAACCGGGTGAAAGGTAATTATCAAGCTCTCTGATAATTGAGCATGCTCTTTTATTCCATCCCAGTATCAAAGTCTTTTCAATATTAGGAACAAATTTACCGTTCGTTGAAAAAACCGATTCATCAAATCTATAATTGGTTTTACCTGAAAGCTTAACTGTATCGTCATCTTCCGAAATTGCAATTACTTTATCATCTGCGGAAAATATAGTATCCATTGGCGGATTAACCTGAATTCTTCCATCGGCAAAACGCAAGCCTATAATAGTTGAATCTTCATAAGCTAGAACTGCATCTTTGAAAGTTTTTCCGGCTAAGCCTGGTTCCTGCTGAAAATAAATTTCCGCTCCGTCGAAATCCAGCAGCTCAGTATAAACAATACTTAATCCTGATTGCCTGCATGTTTGAGCTATTACTCTTGAGATAAGGTCATCTGAATGAACAAGAATTACTTCATCTGAGCCGACCATTTCGGCTACTTCTTTATTCTTTGCATCACTTATTTCAGCAACAATATGATAGGGTTCCTGTTTCCTGTTGGGATTATTGGTTAAAGCGAGTATGGTTTTTATTACATGTATATCCGGGTCGGTTTCATTTTCAGCAAGTATGATAATAGAGCGTGCTTCATGTGGATTTACAATTTCTAGGTCATTTAGGTCAATAACGCTTCCGTTCCTGCAAATAATTTTTGTGTTTTTGCAGTCAGGTATCCTGGTACGGATATCATCTTCCATCTCAACCTTATCACGGTTAGCTAAAATAACAATTCTTGGTTTTTTTTGATTTACGTTTGCTATGATTAGCTCTGAAATAATAGGAATAATTTTTTCGGACCACCCGAGAATTAATGTATGCCCGCTCTCAACAACAAATGAATGTCCTTTTCTCAAATCATCAAGTTTACTTGATATTCCGCTTGAAAGAACACCGATGAGAGTGCTGACAATAAATATACCGCCAACAGTAACAAAGAGCATAATTAACCTGAAACCCCAGCCTGTATCCTGCCCCATAGTTCCGGGGTCAAGGGTTCTCATCAAGCTTTGCCATGTACCTTCAATAAAGCCTACCGATTCACTGCCTTCCTGTGCAAATCCTGTGAATGTGAGTATTATGGCAGCGATTATAATTAATACCAGTGAAATAGCAGCAAGCCATCCGATAAGAGCTATTACTCCTGCGGACATCTGGTTATCGAACTTATACCTGAGTCTTGTTATAAGTGGAAACTTTATAGTATGATTCATTATGGTTTTTTAGTTTTAGAAACAATTACATCAACACCCTGCGGAAAATTGTTGAACTGTTTAGTTCTGGGTTCTTTCAGAATATTCCGCGGGTCAACATCTCCGAAGAAAAAATGTGTTCCGGTAACAGAAGTCCATGAAACAGATACCTTAAAACTTTTTCCGGTCGGAAGATTGTATCTTTCGCCCGAATATAATATCTCTTTATCTTTTCCTATTTGCCATGGAATTTCATTTAAAGTTCTTCCGCTTACATTTTTAACGGTAATTGAGATTAAGACTTGTTCACCGGGTTTTGGCTTAACCGGTTTTACCGAAAAATCCGTTACCTCAACCTTATCATTTTTCCTGCCCTCAATGGTATCTTCATTTTTTATGATTGAGCTTTCTTTACTCTTCATTTTGGTTACCTTATTGATTTTTAACAATCTACAATTATAATTTTATAAAATTAGATATTCAATCAATATTTAAGAAATTTATTATATATTAATACTAACCTGAAATGGTTATTTATACTGAGAAATTAGTATTTGAATATATTATATTTATGGATATTATTCAGGTCAATATTCAATTAAAATTAAATCAATTTTTAAATATATATTTTTCTAACTATGAAAAAACTTTACTTTTTATTTTATTTAGTTTTAATATCATTTTTATTAATCGGCAGCAGTTACGCCGGAGACAGAATGGTACTTGTAGAAAGATTTACAAGTTCTACATGTCCTCCATGTGCTTCAAACAATCCTATAATGGATGCTTTCTTAAGCGCACAGGATCCTGATAAGATAGTTGGTATCAGCTATCATATGAACTGGCCTGCTCCTGGTAATGACCCTTTTTATTTACATAATCCTGGTGATAATAATATCAGGAGAACCTATTATAATGTTAATTCAATTCCGCAGGCAAGAATGGATGGAATTATAGATATACAGCCTACTTACAACCCATCTACACTGCTTGCAAATTTAAATTCAAGGACAAGTATATTAAGCCCTGTTACAATTATTGTTCAGGATACGGTTGTAGGTGACAGCATATTGATAAAAGTAACCGTTTTTTGTGAGACATCTATATCAAATCCCAATGCTGTACTACAGATTGCTGTCATAGAAAAATTCAAACAGTTTTCCACACCTCCCGGCACAAACGGAGAGACAGTTTTCCACGATATAATGCGCAGGATGGAACCCAGTGGAAATGGTACCCCGATATTCTTATTACCCGGGCAAGTAACTGTGATTCAAAAATCTGTTTATATGAACCATGAGTGGCAGGCAAACCAAATGAGGGTTATGGTTTTTATTCAGGATAATGCGACAAAGGAAATTTTGAATGCTGCAATAAAAACAGCAAATTTTACATTACTGCCATCACCCGGCTTTAAGGTTGTACAGCAGGGGCAGAGCCAGAATGCTTCTTATAAAATAAAGCTTCCTTCAATAGCACCTGGCTATAATTCACCTATTACACTTACTGCTGCACTTGAGCCTCCGGTAAACGGTGTTACTGTCAGTTTCCCGTCGGGAAATGTGTTTAATAATTTTTCCGATTCTATAACGCTTCAGGTATCGTCAACTTCTTCTGTTCCCTCCGGTGAATACAGGGTTGTTGTTACCGGTACGAATACAAATAATAAGGTACATAAAACATCGGTGATATATCTGGTGGGGAAAAATTATATTACTACCGGATGTAACAGAATGTCACTTCAGTATAAAGTGGATAATGTAACATATACAGGCTCTAAATTCTTTGTCTGGGATGTAAATTCAGTTCATAACCTTGCTGCTGTTTCACCTCAGCTGCTTGGCACAACTACAAGATATTTATTCCAGAGCTGGAGCCATGGCGGAGATTCTGTACAGAATATTACCGTAAATACCAATCCTGCAAATTATATAATAAATTACAAAGTGCAGTATAAGCTTGTAACATCAAATATACCTGCAGTAAACGTAAATATAATCGGCGGCAATGTTTTTTATGATTCATCAGCAACAGCAGGGCTGTCTCTTTCAGCACTTCAGGTACAATATAACAATATGACATATTATTTCCAGAGATGGCAGGGTTCGGGAAACGGTTCATATACGGGTACAAACCCAACTCCGCAGCTTGTGATGAATAACGTCTTAATAGAAAATGCTGTCTGGGATACAATTGCCCCGATAGGTATCGGTAAAATATCAAATGAAATTCCCGTCACTTATTCGTTGTTCCAGAATTATCCCAATCCGTTCAATCCGGTTACAACAATAAAATATGCACTGCCTAAAGATGCTGAATTAAGCCTGAAGGTATATGATGTACTTGGAAATGAAGTCGCTGTTTTATTTAACGGATTTAGAAGAGCAGGTTATTATGAAGATGTCTTCGATGCTTCCGGTATTGCAAGCGGAATATATTTCTATAAACTTATATCAAAAGATTTTACTGATATTAAGAAAATGATTTTGATAAAGTAATCTGTAAGGATTACTTTAGAAATCCCTGCCTGTATGCAGTTCTGCGGGATTGATAAAATAATAAATATTTTAAAGCTTTTCATTAGGAGGCTGTCTCAAAAGGATAGCCTCTTTTTTATTTGTTGAGGCGGTTCTAGTTTTTTGTTATTTAAGATTTGGGCAGAAGATGAGATTCTTATGCTGCTATTTTTGATAGGTTATGTGCTATT
>RPQH01000160.1 GCA_003820375.1 Ignavibacteriota bacterium | reverse complement strand
TTTTCCCATAGCGATAATAGTTAATGATATAGTGAAGTTTTATTTTTCGGAATAAACCGCATTTCCTTCACATAATCGCCATTTTATTCATAGCATCCCGATGAATTTGACGGAGCTAACTTCTTATGTTGCAACGAGTTAACCCCTGTTTTTGAAAAACGATAACCCAACTTGATACCAACTTGAACCCAACTCGGACTCGTTTTGACCCCAACTTAGCACTGTTTTGAACCCAACTCCGTTTTTTTGTGGAGAAAATCTACATGCGGCATTTTTGAGACAGTGACGGGTTTGGTTAGTTACCCGTTGTTGGCTTGACTGCCTTTGGGAGTTGCTTTTCCTCCTTCCCAAGTTGTACTTGGGAAGGAAATGTACTGTAAGTTGAACTTACTCATCAGCAGCATTGGAGATCAAAGATTGAAATACAATTTCAAACTCAATTTCCTTCCCAAGTACAACTTGGGAAGGAGGGGAAAATCCCATTAGAATACCATCTCTTTCAGAATTACCCGAATCCTTTCAATCCATCAACAACAATAAAATACGATATTCCCAATTATGCACAGATAACATTAAAAATATATGATATACTCGGAAAGGAAATATATTCCTCAAATGAATTCAAAAAAGCAGGAAGATATGAGTATAAATTTGACGGAAGCAATTTTGCATCGGGATTGTATTTCTACAAATTGGAAGCCCGTCAAGCCGGGTCTTCGACAGGGGAATTTAAACAGGTTAAGAAGATGGTTCTGGTGAAATAATTTTAGTTTATCAAAATTTGTTACATAATAATAAAAAATCCCCTCTTTAAAGTATACCGGAGGGGATTTCTATTTATTTCCATAACAACGTTTTAATTTAAATGAGCTATTTTCTCCATTTTTTCTCATTTGTATTATCTTGAAAAAGTGCATAAATTGAGGTAATTTTACATAAATCCAGCCGGAACTTAATTTTTGAATCAGCAATTACATTTTGTGGGAAAATATATATGAATAATGAACTTACAGACAGGGAAAAGACGATACTCCGGTATATAATAGAGGATTTTATACAGACCGCAAATCCTATTGGCTCGCGGTATATCTCGAAAAAAACTAATATTAATCTTTCACCGGCTACCATCAGGAATGTTATGAGTGACCTTGAAGACCTTAACTATATCACTCATCCGCATACTTCCGGCGGCCGTATGCCCACAGATAAGGGTTACCGTTATTTTGTTAATGAACTGATGGATATAGAGCACCTGAAATCAGGTGAGAAAGCTAAGATTAAAAAACAAATCGATGAGCTTGATTTAGCAAGCGATGAAATTTATAAAGAGATATCAAAAATCCTTGGACGGCTTACTAAAGAAATCAGCATTGTCAGCCAGCCGAATTTTTCCAAAGCTATTCTTGAAAAGCTTGAGCTTGTTAATATTTCATCAAATAAAGTATTAGTTGTTGTATCAATTAAATCGGGCTTTGTCAGAACACTTATATTTGATGTTCACTCGGAAATAAGCCGTGATAAGCTTGAAAAGATTTCAAGGATATTAAATGAAAGATTAAGCGGGCTTACTTTAAAAGAAATTAAAAAAACTTATAAGGATAGGATTGGTGAGCTTCAAAGTGAGCATACGGGTATTGTAAAAGTATTTGTCGATTCTATCGACAAGATATTCCATGATGAAACCGATGGCATGACTTTATATGTTGGTGGTACGCTTGAAATTCTCTCTCAGCCGGAGTTTGGCAGTACACAGAATTACAAAAACTTAATTGAATTAACCGATGATAAAGATGTTGTGATTCATGTTTTGAACAGCATTCCTACCGATGAAAACGGGGTTGCAATTTCTATTGGCGAAGAAAGCAAAGATGATAAGATGAAGGACTACAGTATCATATCAACAACTTATTCTATTGGCGATATGTCCGGTAAGATTGCACTTATAGGTCCAAAGAGAATGAACTACTCAAAGCTTGTTTCATGGCTGAACTTTACAACAGATTTAATAAAAGAAAAATTATAAAAGTATATTAAAGTATATAATAAAGGAAAATAATGTTAAAATCCAAAAAGGAAAAAGCTGAAAATAAAAACGTGAAAAACGATGCAGACGAAAAGAATGTAACTAATGAAACTGAAACCGGTATTAAAGAAGAAACAAAAGATAACGAAAGAAATAAAACAGATGAGCTTCAGGCACAGGTAAATAACCTCAGAGACCAATTGCTCAGGAAAGCAGCAGAGTTTGAAAATTATAAAAGGCGTACTGATGCAGAAATATCATCTTACCTGAAATATGCGAATGAAAATCTCTTAATAGATTTACTTCCTGTTGTTGATGATTTTGACAGGGTGATGAAATCGTGGGATGATAAACATGATATTGAGACCTTTAAAAAAGGTATTGAAATGATATATGATAAATTTAAAAAGATACTTAACAAACAGGGATTGAAGGAAATGGATTCCGAAGGTAAAGAGTTTGATGTAAACCTGCATGATGCACTTTTACAAACTCCGAATCCTGAAGTCCCTGCAAATACTATTCTTGAAACAATTGAAAAAGGTTATTACCTGAAAGATAAAGTTATCAGGCATGCCAAAGTGGTTGTATCTGCAAAACCTGATGACGACGGAGGCAAAGAGTAAGTAAATGACGAAAAGAGATTATTATGAAATTTTGGAGCTTACCAGGAATGCAACGAGTGATGAAGTAAAAACAAGCTACCGCAAGATGGCAATGAAATTTCATCCTGACAGAAATCCGGGTAACAGTGAAGCGGAAGAAAAGTTTAAAGAAGCGGCGGAGGCATACGAAGTATTAATGGACCCGAACAAGCGTGCAAGATATGACCAATACGGTCATGAAGGCATGCGCGGCACTAATTTCCACGGGTTTGATAATGTTAATGATATATTCTCGGCATTCGGTGATATATTCGGCGGCTTTGGCGGCGGTAGTATATTTGATGATATATTCGGCGGCGGTGGAAGAGGACAGCGTTCAAGAAGATACCGTCAGCCCGGCATTCAGGGAAGCGATTTGAAAATTACTCTTCAGCTTTCACTTGAAGAAATAGCCGAAGGTGTTGAAAAGACCTTGAAAGTAAAAAGATACCAGCAGTGTAAGAAGTGTCATGGCTCAGGTGCTAAAGAAGGAAGCCACCCGGTTGATTGTACTACCTGCCAGGGAGCAGGTGAAGTAAGGCAAATATCACGCTCCATGTTCGGGCAGTTTATTAATGTGCAGGTATGTCCTACATGCAACGGGGAAGGCAAAGTTATAAAAGATAAATGCACTGAGTGCGGAGGTGAAGGCAGAACAAAAAGTGAAGCTACCATGAAGGTTAACATTCCTGCAGGTGTATCAAGCGGGAATTATATTCCTTTGCATGGAGAAGGAAATGCAGGCATCAGGGGCGGACAGGCAGGTGACTTAATTGTTATAATCGAAGAACAGCCCCATAAATATTTTATACGTGATGAAGATGATGTTATCCTTGACCTGACAATAAGCGTTACTGATGCAGTACTTGGAACAGATATAGAGATTCCAATTCTTGGCGGAACTACAAATATTAAGATTGAATCCGGTACGCAGCCCGGAAAAATTATACGGATGCGTGACAAAGGAATCAGGCATTTGAATCACAGCGGAAGAGGTGACCAGCTTGTAAGGGTTAATATCTTTATTCCAAGCAAACTTTCTTCAAAAGAGAAGGATTTGTTTAAGGAGCTTTCTGATTCAGATAACCTGCGGCCTAAGGGAAGCAAAGGCAGCCAGCACTCAAAGGGATTTTTCAGCAAAGTAAAAGATACGTTTTCTTAATTGCGAATTGCTAATTGTCAATTTCGAAATGATTTTGGAATTAATAGATTTTCAATTTAGAATTAGAAACCATATTCACTAAAACAGAAAAATAATTTACAATCTGCCAATTTTTTAATCAATTCGAAATTGGCAATTCGAAATTCGAAGTTAGAAGATGCTCAATTTTTTTAGAAAATTTGGCTTCACTAAAAGAGATGTTATTTTAATTGTATCTCTAATTGTTACAATTGCAGCAGGTCTGATAATAAAATGGTCAGACTGGAAAGAGCAAATAAATAAATTTGATTACAATGCTGCCGATAGTATATACGAAACAAAACTTACTGCTTCATTCAGGCAACTAGAGCTTTCACCGGAAAATAAAGATAAACTGAAACGCCTGAAAATTGTAACCGACAGCTTAATGAGGGAAAAAGACAGTGTTTCAGATTCGCATGAGCTGTTAACTATCGGTAAAAAGATAAACATTAACACTTCGTATGCTTCGGAGCTGCAGCTTTTACCGGGAATCGGAAAAGTGATGGCTGAAAGAATAGTTGAATACAGAGAGCAAAACGGTGAATACAAACAGACGGAAGATATTATGTATGTAAAAGGTATCGGTCAGAAAAAATTTGATAAGATTAAAAACCTGATAACAACAGATAGTTCAGGTAATAAATAAATATCTGGCATTACCGCAAAGAATAAATTATTTTAAATACCTCAAATACTAATTTAGAATCGGCAGGCATATTGGACAGCCCTATAATAAAATCGTTAGGGATAAGTTTTTCATCTAATAAGATATATTTTACCGAGCTTTCTTATGAAGCAGGAAATGTAATGCTTGACCATGTTGATACTGCCGAAGTAGAATTTAACTTTGAAGAAGACCTTTCCAAATTAAAGAGCAATCAAAAAGCCCTGACAAATATTTCGAGTGAAATTCAGAAATATTTCCGGAAAAGAAATTCCACATTTTCGAAAATTTCCGTTACTATCGGAACATCCCAGGCATTCCTTATTATTTTACCGCTTGATTATTCCGAAGGCAGACAATCTTTGAATTCCAAAATATACTGGGAATTATCAAATTATTATCCCGATACATATGATGATTTTATAATAAACACTTACCGGCTCAATTCAGTGCTTCCATGCCGTGACACAGATGAATTCCTGATTATTGCAGTTCTTAAAAATACACTCGAGTTCATTAAGCGTATTTTTAAATTGTGCAATGTACATCTTGATACGGTTGATATTGACCATTTCTCGGCTGAGCATAACCTGAGAAGGAATTACAATGATAAGCTTGACGGGAAAAAAGTGCTTCTTATCGGATTAAAGGATTTCAGGATTGATTACGGTTATATAGAAAATAAGAAATACAGGTACTATTGTTACTCCAAGTATCATTCGGAACCTGAATTCAATCTTAGCTTAGCCAGGAAGATACACCAGCTTTTGAATGAGAAGTTTAAAACAACCGGCTTAGATACAATATTTCTATATGGCGATAATGTAAAAGAAGATACACTCAGGATGCTGAATAAAAACGTTCATATCCCGGTTGAAGTGATAAATCCTTTTGAAAATATAAATTCATCTACTGAGTTTTTAAAGAACGAAGAATTAAGAAAAACTGCACACATATTTTCTCCCGGATGCGGAGTTGCATTAAGAACACTGGAATCAGCAATTGAGAATCATAGCAGGAAAATACAAAAGCAGGAGAATTAACACTCCCGCCGGAGCTGTACATAATACAAAAGACCAGGATAAAAGTATCCGTCCAACAAGTGACAGGGCAAGGGATTCGTTATTCAATATATTATTCAATTTAATAGACTTCGATGAAGTTGTTTGCCTTGACCTTTTTGCCGGTACCGGGGCTTTAGGGTTTGAATGTATAAGCAGGGGAGCGATGCACTGCAGTTTTGTGGATATTTCAAGAAGCGCAGAAATATTAATTAAAAAAACTGCTGAAGAGCTGGATTGTATTGATAAAGTTTCAATTATTAAAGATGATTCCCTCCGTTATGTTACTGTAAACGAAAAATACTACGATATTATATTTGCAGACCCGCCGTATATGTATGAAGATTATGGAAAGTTAATTAACACTGTTTTGAATAAAGAATTCGGTATTTTTGTAGTTGAATACGGCAATGTAAATAAGCTTGATATTAAAAGCGAAAGACACGAAAAAATCGATAGAACCATAGGCACAACAAATTTCAGAATTTATATCTCAAATGATAATGAGTGAAGTAAGCCAAAAACATAAGATAGCTATTTATGCAGGAACATTTGACCCGGTAACCTACGGGCATATTGATGTGCTTGAAAGAGCATCATTGCTTTTTGATAAAGTGATAATTTCAGTATCGGCAAGCTCATCTAAGAAGACCATATTTACGGTAGAGGAACGTCTTGAAATGATATCAGACTGTGTAAAAAATATTCCGAATGTAAAGGTGGAAAGCTTTACAGGGCTGTTGGTTGAGTATGCAAAAAGATCTAATGCCACTGCTATTGTCAGAGGATTACGTGCTATATCTGATTTTGAATATGAATTCCAGATGGCATTAACAAACAGAAAAATTGCCGAAAATATTACTACTGTATTTCTTATGCCGAATGAGAAATATACCTACCTGAATTCAACTCTTGTTAGAGAAATAGCTTCTCTTGGCGGAGATGTATCACCCTTTGTACCCTGCAATGTTCTTGAAAAATTAAATGAAAAGTACGGGAAGAGCTCTTAAAGTTTGTTAAGTTTGTTAAGTTTGTTAAGTTTGTTAAGTTTGTTAAGTTTGTTAAGTTTGTTAAGTTTGTTAAGTTTGTTAAGTTTGTTAAGTTTGTTAAGTTTGTTAAGTTTGTTAAGTT
>RPQH01000159.1 GCA_003820375.1 Ignavibacteriota bacterium | reverse complement strand
TCTGGATGTTCTGTGCACCTACAAACGGTGGCAGCTGAGCTGAGAAACACAGGTTCGGCAGTGATGCCGGTGATGTACCTGATGTTATCTGGGTGCATCCGTCTCCTGCTGAGATATCCTGGTAATTGTAATATACTCTGCCTGAGGCTGAGGTGCTCTTTACTGTTGTGTTGGAGGTATAGCTTGAGTTATTGAAGCATATCTCTACCAACAGGTTGCCGCCTGTATATATAAATCCGGTCTGGAGTGTTACATACTGAATACCTGTGCCCGGTACTGAATATGTACCTGAATAAACTTCAGTCATTCCTGTTCCATAGGATGTTACTGTTGTTTGAGTAGTATTGAGCAACTTTATCTTAAATCCGTTCATTGTCTGTGGGGCTGCCGATACTACGTCAAATCCAATCTTGGTAATAAGTGCTGTGCCTGTACCTATTTCAGCTGCAGTATAAAGCATATCGGTTCTGGCATCCATATAGAATGTATAATAAGGATATCCTACTGCCGTTGTTCCTGTACCAATGCACTTAGAGACAACGTTGGTTATCTTAAATGTGTACAATGCAGATGAATCCCTGTTGTGGTTGGATGAGTTATCCTGTGCAATGATTCTATAGAATATTGAATCGCCTGTTGCAACCTGTGATGTATCAGAGTTAAAAGCTGCTTCAAAGGTACTTCCGCCTGTGTTAATAAGCTTGAATGATTTAAGACCTGTTGAGGTATTATTTTTATACCATCTTACCCAACCTGAATCAATACCAATGTTATCTGTAATTGTAGCAGTAACTGTCTTTGGCCATTCGATTTTCGGGCATGTTGTAATCGGAGTATGAGTAATAACCGGTTTAATAACATCTGCTGATGCTAAGAATGAATTGAAATTACCGGGTGCACCTGATGGATGAGTTGCAACTCTGCCGGTGTTATCAGCAGTTCTGATATAATACCTGTATGTAGCTGAAGTTCCATTACCCGGAATGTTAGCTGTCCAGTTATTGCCGGATGTATTTGTCATCTGAATACTATCTCCCATAACCGGGTTATTTCTTGACCAGAATACTTTTGTGAATGCCGGGTTTATCGGTGAACCTGCAGGAGTAATTACACAGTTCACAGTGTAAGGTCCGTTTAAGTTTTCTGTATTCGATAATGGTGTATGTGTAATTGACGGTCCAAGGTCAAAAGAAGTCATCCATGACTGGTATGCTCCTGTTGAATTGTCTGCCCAATTCATCCATACTTTATTGTTACCTGATGTAATGCCTATATAATCTCCGGCATATCCACCGGCAAGACCTGCGATAGGTGCAGGTGTATGTAAATGATCACTGACTTCTGTATCTGTCCATGTTGTACCACCATCAACAGAACGTGACAAATAAACTTCTGCCTGGTTAGAAGCAACTGTTCTGTCATCATAATATAATACATTAACTCCACCTGATTCATCAACTCTTACGCATCCAAACCACTGGTATTTTCCGTTATTGATAGGATCCTGGTTAACCCTGATACCTGCTGACCATGTTGTGCCGCCGTTGGTTGAACGGTGTAATACTATGTCTGGATCTGTACCTGCCGGGGAAAGGTTTTTTTCTGATGATACAGTATAAATCCACCCGTTACGCGGTCCGCCTGAACGGTCAACATCGATTCTTGTGAAACCATTAACTCTGATTCCACCTTTTGTCGGGAATGTTCCCCTGATACCGTTCATATCATATGCATTTTCTGTAACTGTCCAGCTTACACCACCATTTGTTGATTTTGCAAAACCCGCAAAATCTTCAGTATATGAACCGCCTGATGTTGGAGCTGCCCAAACAACGTATACTACGCCGCCCGGACCTGTTCTTATATCAACACCCTGTGAATAATGTCCGGATGGAGGTGAATTGATTGTAAAAGGTGAAGACCAGCTTACACCGCCATTAGTTGTATATGATACTGCTATCGGTGGTGTACCAATCCACAATGACCATACGCAATAGCCTCTGCCGAAGTACGGGCTTGCCGGGTCGTCATCTGTTCCTGCTAAGTTCTTATCCTGTGAACCTGATGCAATTGTATAGTTTGATGACCATGATGCACCGTTATTGGTGGAATAGTTAGCAAACATACCTGAGGTTGGATAACCTAAGTGTGTCATAACAAATACACCGTTTTTGTCTATATAAGGACCCGGGTCGCCGCCGTGTCCTGAAACACCGGGAGATATTGAATCCCAGCCAAACCAGTTTGTACCGCTATTGGTTGATACGAAAACACCTTCGCTGATACCTGAAAAGCCGCCCGGAGGCCATACAACGTTTGCAGAACCAAGCAGTATTGCCTGGTTTGTTGCATGCCTTACGACTATAACTTCACTTTGTGTTGACCACGTTGTCGGATGCGGTCTGAAGTTAGGGTTAAGCATATAAATACCATCTGAGCTCTGCATAATTATAGGGCTCGTTCTTAACGGTACTTCGTTAAATTTTACCTGCGGTAAATTTGTATATTCACCTGTTGGATACAACCCCGTTTGGCGGGGATCTTGTGACCATTTTTCAGCTGTCGGTGATTCTTTCGGTTGAGCAATTATATTGCTGAACAGAAATAAAATCATCATTGCTGAAGTAAGGAGAATTTTAGATTTCATCAATTTCCTCCGGAGAACCATGTTATGAATTCTCATTTTGTTATTTAAATAATGTTAGTTAAAAAATTAATTTTTGAAACAAAGGATACGTCATTATATATCCTACTCGTCATACATTCCGGATAGATTTACAGTTCAATTTAATTCAAATAAATCAAATAGTAAATATTGGAATTTATACAATTTTATATTTTATAAAAAGCTCATTTAGAGCAATTTTTTCCGTCTTTATTCTAAATACAGATTCCATATTTTTTATGAATACGGATATTACACCGTCCATATTCATTTGTTGGCCGGTCAGTTTCTTTAAGCTGGTTACACCCTTATGAAAAATTCCGCAGGGTATTATATTATCAAAAAATTTCAGATCACTGTTAACATTAAATGCAAGCCCGTGCATTGTTATCCATCTGCTAATCTTTATGCCGATGGCACATATTTTTTCATCTCCTACCCATACACCTGTATACTCTTCATCTTTCTTCGAATCTATTCCGTATGACTGTAGTGTTCTGACTATTACTTCTTCGAGGTCTCTTAAATATTTATGCGAATCGGGACTATAGTTGTTCAGGTCAAAAATAGGATAACAAACTAGCTGACCGGGTCCATGGTAAGTAAGATCGCCGCCTCTGTCTATTTCATAATATGAAACTTCTTTTTCTTTGAGTGCAGAATCATCTATTAATAAGTGGTCCTTAGTTCCGGATTTACCCAGCGTATAAACGTGGTTATGTTCAGTGGTAATTATTACATCATTGCTCTTATTTTGCTGCTTGAAAAGATGAATCTTCTTTTGAAGCTGCCAGCAATAGTTGTAATCCGTTATCCCCAGGTCAATATGGAAAACAATTGACAAAATTTAAACAATAGTTTTAGAACTACTAATATATAAATTAAAATGAGATAAAAAAACACTAAACTGAAAGAAATTACGCATATAGTGGAAATTACACAACCTCTTTATTCTAAACAATTTAAGTGCCTTTATTTAATAAATAGCTTGACTTTACAATTACTTAATTTTATATTCGACTTGCTGATAATTCCCATTACAAAATTACGGAGAAAAACATATGAGATATCTTTATAAAATCCTCATGATTTTATTGGTATTTCCATTATTGCAGTTCATAACCGGCTGCGGTGGGTCTGAGGAAGAAGTTGTTGAGGATACCGGAAAATTGCGTGATTCGGTAAAAATTTATACTGCGCTTGAAACGGCCCGGCTGCATTATATGAAGGCTCTGCGTTTTAACGAACAATCTGATTCAAAATCTTCTGCGGAAGAGTTTGAATCGACTGTTGACCAGCTTGCAAAGATAGATATGAGCTCTTTGGATAAGCATGCTGCATGGCAAAAAGATTTTAAAGAATTAGCGACAAGTGTTGTACAAGATTATTTATCACTGCACAGCGATGTATCATCTTCCAGCAAAGTTTTCAAGCTTGCAAAGCAGTCAGGTGTTAAATATGAGAAGATTGAAAAGAAAAAATTTGTAACATCGTTTGATCCTACTACCTTGCCTAAAGGCGATAAAATAAAGCTTGAAAAAAACCAGTACGTCGAAGATTACATTACTTATTTTCAGAACGGCGGAAGGAAATACATGGATAAATGGCTTTACCGCTCAGGCAAGTATTTTAATCTTATGAGAAGTATTCTGCGTGAAAATGATGCACCTGAAGAGCTTATTTATCTTTCAATGATTGAGAGCGGGCTGGACCCCGCTATAAGTTCATGGGCAGGGGCTATCGGTTTGTGGCAGTTCATGCCGACTACCGGCTCGGCTTACGGGCTTTATTATGATTCTTATACCGATGATAAACGCGACCCGGAAAAATCTACCGATGCAGCCGCCAGGCACCTGAAAGACCTGTATAACTCCTTTGGGGACTGGTACTTAGCAATGGCGTCTTACAATGCAGGACCGGGTAGAATTACAAGTGCTATGAATAAAACAGGTTCATCGGATTTCTGGACTATACGAGATTACCTGCCTAAAGAAACAAGAAATTATGTGCCCCAGTATATTGCTTGTGCATTAATTACCATTAATCCTAAAGAATACGGTTTCAACGATGTGGAATACGGACCGCCGATAGAATATGACAGGGTGCTTGTTAAAGCACAGATATCAATTTCTCGTATTGCGGAATTATGCGGCTCGGATATTGAAACCATACGTGACCTGAATTCACAGCTTATCCAGGATGTTACCCCTGTGTTTGAAGACGGGTATATAATAAAAATACCCAAAGGAACACACAAGGAGTTTGCAAAGAACTATGAATCCGCAAATGATTTTGAAAAGTATGCGTTCAATCCGAAGTATGAAGGCAACGAAGGTACGGGGACATATACAAGCTCCGGCTCTTATTCTTATTACCAGGTAACCGATTTTCAGCCGGAAAAATATAAGAATATTGTAACGACAAGCGGACGCCAAATTGTTTTCCATGCGGTGAACGATTTTGAAGATATTAATTCCATTGCTTATAAATATGAAGTAAGAGCAACCGATATTAGAATCTGGAACCATATTTCATACGGAGCGCTTAATCCGAAAAAAGGTGATTCGCTTTCTATCTGGCTTACAGAAAACAAGTATAAGGAAATGTATGGTGTCAAAGAAACTGTGCCTGAAAAACAAGTTACGGAAGAGATTAAAACACCTGTACAGCCCGAAAACAATTCAACTAATAATGAAGTAAGCAAAAATACTGAGATAAATAACAAGAATGCCGAAGACGTTTTGGTTAACAAAGAGCACAGAAATGAAACAACTGAACCCGTAAAAGAAACCAAAATTGAAACAAATCCAGAAATAGAAAAAAAGGAAACGGAAAAGAAGGTTACTAAAAAAGAGTATAAAGGAACTGCCCAGACATACGTAGTTAAAAAAGGAGATATCCTTTCGGAGATAGCAGGCAAATATGATGTGTCAACCGGTGAAATTAAGGAATGGAATAACCTCGAATCTGATAAGATACTCGTTGGACAGAAGCTGAAGATTTATTCCGATAAAAAGGTAGTAATGAAGGACGAGCTGAAGAGCTCAAAGAAACAAACCTACAAAGTAAAAGAAGGCGATAACCTGACAGCTATTGCAGATGAATATAATGTAACAGTATCCCAGATCAAAGAATGGAACGACCTTGAGTCGGATGTAATAGTACCGGGCCAGGTGCTGAAGCTGTATTCGGATGCAAAGACAACCAAGGATACAAAGAAAAATAAAAAAGCAACAACATATACCGTTAAAGCGGGAGACAATTTAACCCAAATAGGAGATAAATTTGGTGTATCAGCGTCCGATATTAAAGAGTGGAACGACCTGAGCTCAGACGTTATCTGGGAAGGGCAGGTCCTGAAACTATATGCATCAAAAGAAAGTACAAAAAAGAAAGAGACCTCCAAAACCGAGTTTCATACTGTGAAAAAAGGAGAGACGCTGGTAAAGATTGCAGATAAATATAATATTTCTGTTTCGGACCTCAAAAAGTGGAACAAATTAACAGACGATGACATTATCATAGGACAGAAATTAATTGTGAAGAAGTAAGATAAAGGAAATAAGATAAAAAGTAAGCCCGAAAGAAATAATAAAAATTTTTAAGCGGCAGAACACCGCACTGCCGCTGTGTATGCAAGTGGCAGCTCCCTAAAAAGAGCTGCCATTTGCTTTTAAAGAGAGAGAGTTCTTAGAGTTCGGAGAGTTCTTAGAGTTCGGAGAGTTCTTAGAGTTCGGAGAGTTCTTAGAGTTCGGAGAGTTCTTAGAGTTCGGAGAGTTCTTAGAGTTCGGAGAGTTCTTAGAGTTCGGAGAGTTGTGTAGATGTGGTCCGGTAAAAAGATTGTAAATCATCCAAGCCGGATAGTCTTCAAGGGGTAATCCGATAATCGTAGCTGGAGTTGTTTATATAATATGAACTGTAATTTCTGTATATCCGTATTAATATCAGTAACCCCTTGTCTGGCACCAATTGTAAATCTCCCTATGAAACTTTCCCAAATAGAAATTTGGGAAAGAGGGGTGAGGATATAATTTGGGAAAGAGGGGTGAGGATATAATTTGGGAAAGAGGGGTGAGGATATAATTTGGGAAAGAGGGAT
>RPQH01000158.1 GCA_003820375.1 Ignavibacteriota bacterium | reverse complement strand
TCCAACCTTCCAACCTTCCAACCTTCCAACCTTCCAACCTTCCAACCTTCCAACCTTCCAACCTTCCAACCTTCCAACCTTCCAACCTTCCAACCTTCAATCACACATCTTAAATCAAACAATTCTTAATTCTTAATTGAAATGTGTTCAGGACCATGATTGATTTCTTTTAATACAAGAATTAAGAATAAAACTCCAATCACCATATATAGCCCAAGAAAGCCAAGCAGAGTGAAAGTACCCGAGCCTGAGCTTACATTAGGTGATATCCCTTCACTTGTCCTGAACAGCCCGTAAATGAGCCATGGCTGCCTCCCAAGCTCTGCTGTCATCCATCCCGCTGTGTTAGCTATATAAGGGAATGGAAACGAAAGCAGAACTATCCACAAATACCATCGTGTGTTAAATACTTTTTTTCTCCATAAAAGGAATATACCAAATGACATTATTGCTATAAAAATTGTACCAAGCCCAACCATAATATGATAACTGTAATATAGTAACGGAATATTATCAGGCCAGTTTTCTTTTGGAAATTCCTTTAAGCCTTTAACAGTTGCTTCCCACCTGTTATAAGTTAAGAAGCTTAACATTTTTGGAATCCTGATGGGATTATCTATTTGCTCCTTTTCCATATCCGGCTGTCCAAGAATTACAAGCGAAGCACCGTCTTCTGTTTCAAACAATCCTTCCATGGCAGCAAGAGTGGATGGCTGATATTGCGCAATATTTTTTCCCTGTCCGTCACCGCTTGGGAAAGCCATATTGATAGAAAATATTACACCTGTTATCAATCCAAGCCGTAAAAATATTTTGCCGTATTCCACATGAGTTTTTGATAATAAAAAATAAGCACCCATAGCAGACATAACGAATGCGGCTGTAATAACAGCACCGCTCATATTATGCACATACTGCCAGAAGAGCCACGGGTTTGTCATCAACTGCCAGAAGCTTGCAAGCTGAAATGTACCGTCTTTGCCAAGTTCAAATCCGACAGGCAGCTGCATCCATGCATTGGTTGCTATAATAAAAAATCCTGATATCCATGCACCGATGAAAACGAGAATTGCCGATATGAGATGCCCGGTACGTCCAAGCTTTTTTTCTGCAAAAATGAAAAGCCCAAGAAATGTTGATTCAAGAAAAAAAGAATACACTCCTTCCATAGCAAGAGTTTGCCCGATAACTCCTCCGGCAAACATTGAAAACTTTGCCCAGTTAGTGCCAAACTGAAATTCCATAGGAATACCTGTAACAACACCCATAGCAAAATTTAACGCAAATATTTTCGCCCAGAATCGTGCACTCTTATTGTACATTTCATCATTTGTTCTGTATGCCATAATTTTTAAGATGACGATAAGAAGTGCAAGTCCCATTGTTAACTGCGGAAATATATAATGGAACATAATTGTGAAAGCAAACTGCAGTCTATGAATTAAAAATGCATCCATACTATATTTTTAAATTTAGTGTAATTTAATACATAGAGTTGAGTGATTAAAGAGAAATCTTAATAATTGCGAATTTCGACTGCCTGCCCGTTGCAGTCGGGCGTGCAGGGAGCTATTGTTAATTTCGGATAGTAAAGATATCTGATCTAACAGAATAAAATATTTGTCTGAATCACAGATGACACAGATGCTGCGGATTTCACTGATAAGATTTTAAAAAAAAATACTAATTTTTTAATTTAGAATTAATCTATACCGGGAATAGATAAATGTTAAATTGTATTACCTTTTATTTGTGTAAATGCTTTTATCTGTGGACATCCTTTAATCTGTGTCATCTGTGATTCAGACAATTTTAGAATTTGCTAAATTTGTTAAAATCGATATATTTTCAAAGTGAATTATAACTTTTTCAATACATTATATATATTTTTATTTTGAATCAGGAACTGTGACCAACCAAATTAACCGGTTAATCATATTCTTTGATTCTAAGATATTGAATGTATTGAGGTTTAAAAAAATATTTTTTTAAATAGATGGTAAACTTCAAAAAACTACTTTTTTACTTATATTATGCAATTATTTTTACCTTATTCAACTCTTGCAAATTAAGGTATTAAATACTAATTTTAACTGACTATGAAACTAAATCAAAACTCAAAAGGTTGAAATAATAAGAATTAAACTTTATTAGAAGGAATGAATAGATGGATAGTAATTTTTCAAATAGAGTTCAAGATGTGATCAGGTTAAGCAGAGAAGAGGCAATAAGATTAGGACACGACTATATTGGCACGGAACACCTTTTACTGGGAATCATCAGAGAAGGTGAAGGTATTGCCATCAAAATCTTTAAAAACCTTGGGAAAGAAATTTCCAAAATCAAAAAAGTAATTGAAGAGACTGTACGGCAAACCGGTGCAACGTTAACGGTAGGCAATATCCCGCTTACAAAGCAGGCGGAAAAGGTCTTAAAGATTACATATCTTGAAGCAAAAATTTTCAAATCGGATGTTATAGGTACCGAGCATCTGCTGCTTTCCATTTTGCGTGAAGATGATAATCTCGCATCACAAATTCTCCAGCAGTTCGGTATCACGTACGAAATAGTGAAGGAAGAATTATCGAATATTCTCAGCGGTAAGTCTTCACAACCTTCATCCGGGGGACAGAAACCTTCAGAGAAGAAGCCTGACAGGTCTAAAACTCCAGTGCTCGATAATTTCGGCAGGGATTTGACCAAGCTCGCTATTGACGATAAGCTTGACCCTATAGTTGGCAGGGAAAAAGAAATCGAACGGGTTGCTCAGGTTTTAAGCCGCAGGAAGAAAAATAATCCTGTTCTGATTGGTGAACCGGGTGTTGGCAAGACTGCTATTGCAGAAGGCCTTGCTATTCGAATAATTCAGAAAAAAGTATCGCGTGTACTGCATGATAAAAGAGTGGTAACCCTTGATCTTGCATCACTTGTTGCAGGTACTAAATACCGCGGACAATTCGAAGAAAGAATGAAAGCGGTTATGAATGAGCTTGAAAAAGCGAAAGATGTAATTTTATTTATCGATGAGCTCCATACAATTGTAGGGGCAGGCGGTGCTTCAGGCTCTCTTGATGCATCGAATATATTCAAGCCGGCTCTTGCAAGAGGTGATTTGCAGTGCATCGGGGCTACAACCCTTGATGAATACAGGCAATATATAGAAAAAGACGGAGCCCTTGACAGACGTTTCCAAAAGATTATTGTTGATCCGACTACAGAAGATGAGACAATTCAGATATTGATGAACATCAAGCACAAGTATGAAGAGCATCACAATGTCAGTTTTGATAAGAAAGCAATTGAATCTGCCGTTAAGCTGAGCTCACGTTATATTACAGACAGGTATCTGCCTGATAAAGCAATCGACGTGATGGATGAAGCCGGTTCAAGAGTGCATCTTGCAAATATTGTGGTTCCTGAAAGCATACTTAAGCTTGAAGGTGAAATTGAATTAATCAAACAGCAGAAGAACCAGGTTGTAAAGAACCAGAACTTTGAAGAAGCTGCCAGATTAAGAGATGAAGAAAAAAGACTGCTGAATGAACTGGACCAGGCTAAGGTTGAGTGGGAAGTTCAGTCACAGAGCATAGTACATGAAGTAACCGAAGAGAACGTTGCTGATGTAGTATCTATGATGACCGGAATCCCGGTGAACCGTGTTGCACAATCCGAATCTGACAAGCTTGTTAAGATGGAAGATGAGCTTATGAAACACATTGTCGGTCAGGATGAAGCAATTGAAAAGCTTTCCAAAGCTATCAGGAGAACCCGTGCAGGATTAAAAGACCCGAACAGGCCAATTGGTTCGTTCGTTTTCTTAGGTCCTACAGGTGTTGGTAAAACCGAAATGGCTAAGGTGCTGGCAAAATTCCTGTTCGATAGCGAAGATGCTTTAATAAGAATTGATATGAGTGAATACATGGAGAAGTTCAATGTGTCCAGATTGGTCGGAGCTCCTCCGGGATATGTAGGATATGAAGAAGGCGGACAGCTTACCGAAAAAGTAAGAAGAAAACCTTATTCAGTAGTATTGCTTGATGAAATCGAAAAAGCTCATCCTGATATATTCAATATATTACTCCAGGTTCTTGATGACGGTATATTGACAGACAGCCTGGGCAGAAGGGTGGACTTTAAGAATACTATACTCATAATGACATCGAATATCGGTACAAGAGATATTAAAAATATCGGTAACTTTGGTTTCGGTTCTGTTGAAGGCAAAGATAAATATGATAAGATGAGATCCCATATCGAAGAAACGGTGCGGAAAGTATTCAGTCCTGAATTCCTGAACCGTATTGATGATTTGATAACATTCAAACAGCTTTCGAGAGAAGACATATTCAAGATAATAGATATTTCTACGAGGCAATTGCTTAAGAGAATATCTGCTCTTGGAATTACATTTGAATTTACCGATAGTGCAAAAGAATTCTTATCGGGGAAAGGATATGACCCGCTGTATGGTGCAAGACCTTTAAGAAGAGCTGTACAGAGATATATTGAAGACCCGATATCCGAAGAGATTCTAAAAGGCAGGTTCAAAGAAGGTTCAAAGATAAAAGTGAAGCACAAAGAAGGCGAAGACGGCTTGTACTTTGTTGACTCGGAAATAGAAGAAGAACATATTGAAAATGTTGAGCCTCATACTTTGAGCAACTAAATAAAATTTAAAGATAAAATGAAAACCCGGTTGGCGTAAGTCAGCTGGGTTTTTTTATTGATTCATCAGATTTATCAGATTCATCAGATTCATCAAATTCATCAGATTCATCAGATAACTTTCAACCTGCAACATCCAACCTTCCAACTTTCCAACCTGCAACCTGAAACCTTCAACCCTTTTAGGTAAATTTCAATGCATATTTTTTCGGGCACTTCGGAATCTAACGCTTTCAGTTATGCCGGAACTTCAACTTTACGGCGACATGCATCTTTTTAGACCCGTGATGACAAAGAACAGATTACTTTTATTTATGCAAATATAGTATATGTATAAATACATATACTATATAAATATAATACATTAATCTCTATTTGTCAAATATTTACAAAAAATTGGATACTTGCAAAGTTTTTAGACACGAAATATCAGTATTTTTAGCTATAATACATTAAGAAAGAGAAATTGCAATTATTAGAAAAACACAAAACTTTGTAAGTCTTTTCTCCCGGATCTTGAATGTTTAAAAACTTGGCAAGTCTTAAGTCCTTCATATTTTATGAAACAATTCAAAATATGATAGTCTGCTTAAATAATACCACTAATCGTTGTTCAAGACTTACCAAGAATCAATTCTCCTTGAGATTAACCCCCGGCAAAATTCCCACCTCGAAGGGATTAAGGGGGTTAGAGTGCAAAACAATGGCAAGAGCTTAAAGCAACATCTGATATGTGCCAATTGGAGCGACAAATACCTGCTGCCGGATTTATCCCATAACAATTCCGGTTAACGAAAAACTGAAGATTTGATTTTTGGAAAATATTGCGTTTCCGTGCTGTAATCACCACATTTTTGAGCAAATTTGAAATAGCGTGACAGAGTTATTTTCTTTAGTATAAAGCAGTTAAAGATGTTTTTAATGCATCAAAACTAAAACTAACCTGAAAACAACCCAAAGTCTGCAAGAAAACACGCCAAAACCAAACTGAAAACGTACCATAGTATGTCAAAAGCAGGGTAAATGACTCATGCAGAATAAATGTGCCGGTGACGGGAATGGTTAGTGGGCAATGTTTCAGCAGCACTGAATTAATTAGTTTATATATTTGCCTAATGAGTGAACTGCAACGGTACTTTTGGCTTGGAAAATATTCCACACACTACTCCTTACCAAATTTCCATTTGGTAAGGTTTTGTCCGGAGAGTTAAAATCCTCCTATGTACTTTCCCAAATGGAAATTTGGGAAAGAGGGGTTGCTCCAGGGCAATGTCAGGTCGATCTTGATGATAACGGTATTTCATCATTATAATATGTAATAGAGAAAATAAGAATTATCCCATTCTTCCAACAAATGACCTGACACAAAATAAATGGGCAGTGAGCTGCTGCGGTTCTCCCTTTTGGAACTTGTAATCTTAAAAATTAGTCATTATTATTGTAAGCCCGTCACTGCGAACGCCGGCTCCATGCCGTGTGTTTAAGCTTTTTAGCTTAAACCTAGCGATGAACGGGTTTTATTTTTTTCAATTCTAAAGGATTTCTGTCATAATATACTGCTCCTACCCTGTTTTCCCTTTTATCATCCAAATCTCTGATAATTCTATAATCTTTTTTTAATAAGTTGAAAAATCTGTCCTCACCTTTTTCGTATAACCTTTGAAGTGCCCATAAGTAGTAATCTATTATTTGCAGACAAGTTTCTTCGGAAGGATATTTACAATCTATTAATACCAATTTATCCGATTTCTTATTGCGAAACTTTTCAAATTCCTGTTGAGCATTTCTAATTGCATTTTCCAGAGCTTGGGTTCTATCTGCTTTTCCTCTTCTTGCAAAACAAATATGATTTTCATCTGCTTTATGTAAACAATTTCTAAACAATACTTTTACCATATAATCATAAAGTTCATTTTCTTTAAGTTTTTTATTATACAGTTTATAATAGCTTTGTGCAAATTCTGCAAGATCAATTTACCTTTTAATATCAACATGTACTTTAACACCTAATAAAGAATGTAAAAAAATTATATTGAAAAGAGATAAATCACGACTTAATAGGTATTTAATAAATAATGTCACCCCTTCGGATTCTGTTCGTATGGGATAAATCTTTCTACCATAATATCATCCCTTCGGGATTTACTCATATTTATACACAGACAAGAGTTTCACCTTACGCAAGAGTGTAATCATAGGGTAAGATTTGAGTA
>RPQH01000157.1 GCA_003820375.1 Ignavibacteriota bacterium | reverse complement strand
AGGAAATGCGGTTTTTAAAAATCCACTCCTGCCCGCTGGTTTTTGGGATAAAAGTGAAAATGTTTGTCGCTATAATTTAAGATTTAAAGTAATACTTTAAGGATTATCCTGCATATTCAAGGACACACCCCGTCTTATCAATTCCGTAGAACGGAATTGATAATCCACCCCTCTCGAGAGGGGAATACTTACCTGCTCATTAGTTCGCTAATTGAAAAGCCTCTAAAATAGCTCAAAAAAGCACTCTAAACACTCAATACACTCTAAACACTCAACTCACTCCAAACTATTTTTAGTTAAAACTTGACAAGCGGTGATTGTGTTAATACATTTGTATAGTGATGATAATTATCACTCAACACCGTTCTTTGTCAATATCGAAATTGAAATTTCCTGGTCGTGAATTTAATTTATCCTGATCTCAGCTAAATGGTCAGATATTGGAACAAAAAAGTATAAAATTAAAAATTTCCAAATGTAGGAATTTTCCTACGTAAGAAATGAGCAATTTTCAATAACAATGAAGAACATGCGGCGCAATTCATAAAACATTAATCATCCAAGCCGGGTAGTTTTCAAGGGGTAATTCGTTAATCGTAGTCTGGAGTTGTTTATGTAATGTAAGCTGTAATCTAAATTCATCTGTACTTATATCAATAACAGTAACCCATTGTCTATCACCAATTATTAATCATCCGTTTTTTTTAAGCTGACGCTTGTGTCAGGTGAATCTTAGAAAATTTAAATTCCTTCTTTGTCAATAATAATATTAGGTCAATCTATATTCATCTGAATATTCAAACTAACACCTGACACTGCCTCTGATTTTCAAACTTAACAAACTTAACAAACTCTAAGAACTTAAAGAACTCTCACTCCCCTTTTACTTCAATTTCCGCAACCTTATATGAATTTATTACATCAGTTGCGGAATATACTATTCCGATTAAAACGAATATCATTCCGACAGAAAATATTATAAGGGGAAGTATTCTTAATAAATGTGAACTGTAAAATATATTTACCGATATAAGAATTGAAGTAACAACAAAAAGCAATATTGAACCCTGGACATATAAGATTGCATTTCTTAACTCTCTGCATCTTACAAACAATCTTTTTATTTGAGTGGAAATGCTCGAATACCTGACCTGCTCATAGTGTCCCGGCTCTTCATTATTAGCAATCTTGTTATAATATCTTCTTCTTTCTTCTGTAAGTGCTCTTAACCTGTTTACGATAAGCGAATACCTGTTTTGCATGCTAAGCAATAATAAAGCAGTTGCAGATATACCCAAAGCCGGTGCAAGAATTGCCTGTATTGCTTCTATTCCTGTTAATATTGTTTCACTCATAATATCCTTTTTTACAAAAATAATTATTATGTCTGCAAAGTTCTATACAGTTCAATTGTCACAGTTCCAATCCCAAACCCAGCTGGTACATAACCACATCCCAATGAAAATTATTATCCAGCTTGTTATCAAGGAATGAAGCATTGATGGAAACTCCTTTATAAACATAAGACGCACCTAATGTAAAATAATGTAAAATATAATTTGTATATGAATATTCAAGCTCTTTAAATGACCATGAAAAATATCCTGCTCTGAGAGTAAGATTTTTTGCAGGTTTTACATCTATTCCAAGATTAAAATCGAGTGTGTTTCCAATGTCGGTTGATTTTCCATAATCAAGATAATTTAAATCCAGGTACAAGCACATCAAATCTTTAATCCAGTCGAATCTTGTACCAAAAGCAAGCTTAGCAGGTATTATCATTGGTTCTTTTGCATTTAATACACTTTCATCCCATATTACATTGTGCCTGATTCGCGGTATAAAGCTCATTCCAAAAGTAAGTACCTTATATGGACGATAAGTAATACCTATTTGTGCATTAGCAATTCCAAAATCTGCTGTACTGTTCAAATAATTATTAGAATAAAACCCGTTTAAATAATTATCAACTTTTCCCTGGAATAAAAAATAATATAAATTAGCACCTAATGTTACATAGTTATTCAGTTTATAAGACATAGACAGCCCAACTGTATTTTGCTCAAGATAAAAATAATTCTGCCGTGTCTCTATAGGTTCACCGGCATTGTTAACAATTAAATACTTGCCATTGTATTGATTTAAGCTTCTTTCCCTTAAGAAAAACGCAGCCGCAGAAATTTTTTTACTAAACTTATACGCACCGCCTAACAAAATATCGGGATTTTTACCTTCGTAATATGTTCTATCGAATAAATCTTCGGAATTATTATTGATATGCTGTTTTGTTCTGCGTGAATAATCAATTTCAAATGAAAATTTATTCCTGACATTAAGTGCAGCCGGATTTAGTAAGCACCCTGTAAAATTAATATCGTCAGGATTTCCGGCAATTCCAGTATATCCCCTTCCTGCCGTAATAACCGGAAACCTGTTTTGAGTTATTTCAACAGGTGTAAAAGAAAATAATATGTCCCGGGTGTTTTGACTGTAAGCTTGAGAATAAAATAAAGACAATATAAAAACTACTGGAATAAATTGAGGAATTCTTTTGCGATTCATTTTTTCACTGAATTAATTTTTAAACTATTTGTTTAATTGTGCTTAAATGTAAAAAATATTCAGTGTAAAAATATTCTATAGAAGTATTATTTGATTTGTAATTACATAAACTTAAAATCTAAATTCATGTATTGCAATACCAAAAATAAAAAGGCACAGGACAATGAAATTATCCTGTGCCCCGAGTTGATTTGGAGTAACAGACGAATCTGTTAAATAATAGAACACATACACTCTAAAAAAGTTTCACGGATTTCGAAAATAATGTAATTATTTTACGACAATATTTACTAATCTCTTTTAAACACTGCTTTATGAATGGCGGGCACAACTATTAATAAATATTATTATTTAGCCAAAACATAAATCAAGAAGCATAAAACAGTTTATTTATCATAAATAATTTGTATCACAAATATTACGACATCTTACTTCTTTTCAAAATCCAGTGATGCTGAATTCATGCAGTATCTCAGGCCTGTTGGTGCGGGTCCGTCATCAAATACATGTCCTAAGTGAGCACCGCAGTTACTGCAAACAACTTCAGTTCTGGTCATAAATATACTTTTATCTGTATTTAAGCCAACATTTTCAGGCTTAATAGGTTCATAAAAGCTTGGCCAGCCGGTACCTGATTCAAACTTAGTATCCGAGCTGAAGAGCTCCTGCCCGCAGCATATGCATTTGTAAATGCCTGTTTCATGATTATCCCAGTATTTGTTGTGGAACGGCCTTTCTGTTCCCTTTTCACGGGTTACATGATATTGCTCGGGGGTAAGTTTCTGTTTCCATTCCTCTTCCGGTTTTGACACTTTGTATTTATCTCCTTTCGTTGATATTTCGGTAGAATCCTTCATTTCTGCGACGGAATTCGACCCTTTGGACGAACACGATGAGAAAATGAATGATATTGCTAATATTATAAGAATAGCGTACTTCATGTATACTATTACAGAAGTTATACATATAAGGTTTCTTCGAATTTCGGATTGAAAAGCTTGGACCCCAGATTAACCCTGGTTAATATGATTTAAATGATTAAAGCACTAACCAAAGTTAACAAAGAACACAAAGAAAAGGTCTTTAAAAATAAATAACCACGGGCTTTAGCCCGTGGAATCAACACACCATCTCGACTGGACTTTGTCCAAAATTGATGACACAATTGCAATACATGATTTATTAAAATGTTTATAAACTTATTAGATTAGTAATCAAAAGAAGAACTAATCATTCTAATCATACTAATCAGGGTTAATCTGTGGTTCAGGCTTTTCCAATTCGCAATTGACAATTCGCAATTAGTCAGACCCTGTCATCCAGACCTTCAACACCCTGCATATGAGCACAGTTAGCACAGCAGAAATACTTGCCTTTAGCTTCCACTCCATGCCCTATTATCATACATCCGCAGTGAGCACATTTGGGTGCCAAAGCATGTATTGCACATTCAAAGCTGTCATATGTATGCGTCTTTCCCTGAAATATTACCTCAAATGATTTATCGTATTCATTGCCGCAAGTTTCACATTTTCCCATGATGATATTCCTCCTTTTTTGTTTAAATACAATAGGTTAACTGCTATATATTTTTATAAGTTCACTTTTGGACAAAAAAAATCCCCTCGTTGATAATGAGGGGAAAAAGAAAGGGAAAAGTGGAGACAATTGAGAGTTTTAGATGTAAGCCGGTAAAGCAATGGATATCTACTTAGTAGATTACGAAATAACCCGGTAGCCATGATCCCGGTTATATCATCCATCAGGGTCCCCACACGGAAACTTAATTCCCCGGGTAAGAACCTTTTCACCGGCTTATTAAAAGAACTACACTTACTTAGATCTTCAACCCCTGTGCCAAATTATTTTTATGAACCGGGATTCATCTTTTTTACGTTATTTCATTAATTTTCCCATTGATTCAGCATAAAAGTCAACATTTAACAATTCTTTAGTACGACTAAGATGTCAATGTTTGACATATTTGTCATATGTCATTAATGTTATGCTTGCTTTCAACCAGGTTATTCATACACCAATATACCTTCTCAAAGCGGATACTTTTTATCTATTTTATCGGTTCTTTTTGCTCAATTACACTTTTTGTTTGCGGTGCAGACGCAGGACCTTCATCAGGTCTGGATAGTATGTTTATGTTAAAAAACTCCAATCCTTTCTCAGGAGTATCTATGTAAACTATGGCAAAAGTCAACAGATTTTTCACTAATTGCTTCTCTAAAACACTCCTGTTAGCGGTGATACCTGTATTCACTTGTGGTTCACTTATCTTCTTAAGCTGTGCATCTCTGGCAGCAGTAAAATTGGTTTTGAAGCCATTAAACAGGTCAATAAAGTTTTGACCAAGCTCCTGCATATGATTGTTTGAGGCATTAATATACCTGTTCATTAACTTTTCAACATCAACTAAGGTTGCATTGTTATATTCAGCAAGCCCTTCAGGATAGAATTCTTTATACACAGGTGACTCCACTCCCCATATATTGCGTATTTCCGGTTCTTTGCGTGTTACAAGAGTAATAAATTCCTCGAAGATGTTCCTCATACTTTGATTCAACTGTGTTTGGACGTCCATTGTTGTGCTTTCATCAGCAGAGCGGCCGAAATATGCATTATATGCAGCAACTGTTTCGGCAATCATGGTTGTGAATTGTCCGCCTTCGTTGTTTGTAGTCATCATATTCATATGGTCTTCGGTGAATTTCTTCAAATTTTCATCTGAAATAGTATTATCGCTGAATGGATTTCTAAAAAATACGCTTAAATCATGCATTTTTACCTCCGTTTTATTGATGAGATAACGGTGTAAAGCGGTTATGGGTTCAGGAAGATGGTTGCAGGTTTTAGGTTACAGGTTACAGGGTGAAAAGTTGTAAGGTTAGAAGGTTGGAAAAATTGGAAAATTGGAAAATTGGAAAACTGGAATATTGAAAGATTATTTCGATTTGTTCATTGCTCGTTGCTCATTGCTAATTGCTCATTGCTAATTGCTCATTGCTAATTGCTCATTGCTAATTGCTCATTGCTAATTGCTACAGAAAATTTTGAATTGATAATCTCCTCATAAATGGAGAAATTATAAAAGAAAATCAATTAATTATAAATTATGCCATTAAAGCACATTACAAAAATAATAGTTTTCTTTTTGATACTCATTCCATTGGTGGGCGGATGCAAAAAACAGAAAGCAGCAAACCCGGTTCTTGCATATATGAAAAACTCGACCCTAACATACGATAACAAGGAGCAAAGAGATAACATTTTTGAGGCTATGAAAGATATTTTGTTTCTCTCCAAAGAAGACCTAGAACTGAGGCGTTATAAAGACCCAAGCGGGAAAGAACATCAATGGGATATGAAAACTCTTTTTAAGCACCATTTCAAACCAAACAGACCTGATGTAGTATTGGATGAAGAAGATTTTTATGATTATGTAAGAGCAGACAGTGTTAAATCCATTGCGACAGATATTCTACATACTTATTAAATATAATTTCCATTTATGGATGGAATAATAAATCTTCACGATAAGAAAGTAATTGAAGGTCACCTGCGCGGGAATACCGGCTTACATATTTACAGCATTGGTGACCTTGATGATTTTTATTTTCCTTATACGGTGTGGTATGGCTTAAAAGCAGGCAACTTTATAAGTGCAATTGCATTGCTCTATACGGCAGTAAATCCTCCTGTACTGCTTGCATTAGCTCCTGAAAATGAATTATACCAATTAAATAAACTGCTGAAGTTAATTCTTCATCTTCTTCCATCTAAGTTCTATTCACATTTAACACCCGGCACAGAAGAAATTTTGCTGGAAAACTATAAGCTCGATTTCCACGGAGATTACTGCAAAATGGTTTTAAAAGAAAACCGTCTTGTTGAAGATACTTTATTACAAACATACCAGTTAACATTTTATGATCTTCCCAAGATAAGACAGCTCTTTCATGAAAGTTATCCCGATAACAGCTTTGACCCGAGAATGCTTGAAACAGGCATGTACTTCGGCTCAGATGCAGATGGAAAGCTTGTGAGCATTGCAGGAGTTCATGTCTTTTCGCAAAAGTATAAAGTTGCCGCACTGGGAAACATTACAACTCACCCCGAATGCAGAGGAAAAGGACTTGGCAAGCTAATTACTTCCCGTGTCTGCAAAGAGCTTGAGCCGCATGTTGATGTTATCGGTTTAAATGTTCATACACAAAATACTGCTGCATTAAAGTGTTACAAAGACCTCGGATTTGAGGTTATAGCACCATACCGCGAATACATGGCTGAACTGAAATAAAGGAACTATTAATCTTCATTTTTTCTTTCCTTCCTAAAAAATGGATTTACAACACAATAGCACAACTCTTTATGTAATACTAACAGCTATTTTTTTAGGAGTGTTAGGTATTGTTCTATACTGGTTAATGTTTGCCCAGCAAACTCGGTTACAGGATATTTTGTCCAGGTAAAGTATGAGAGTTTGTAAAGTTTGTAAAGTTCATAAAGATTGTAAAGTTCATAAAGTTCATAAAGTTTGTAAAGTTTGTAAAGTTTGTAAAGTTTGTAAAGTTTGTAAAGTTTGTAAAGTTTGTAAAGTTTGTAAAGTTTGTAAAGTTTGTAAAGTTTGTAAAGTTTGTAAAGTTTGTAAAGT
>RPQH01000156.1 GCA_003820375.1 Ignavibacteriota bacterium | reverse complement strand
TTTTAATTTTTTTCATAATAAAATTATTTTAATTATTTTCATGAAAACAATTACAGCGGTATAAACATCGTGGGTCTTTCCTCCCTCTTTCAGTAAGCTTCGTTAATTATCAAGAGGGGGGGGGGTATTTATAATTAACTGTTGTTATATTATATGTTTATTTTTGTATTGTCAATAGTATTTTTTATCAAAAAAGCGTCATTTCAATTTGGTTGTTGAGGTGTTTCAATTCATATTTTTCATTTTTTATAATATTTTGTTAAAATTATTGTGGTGTCCCAAGGTGTCTAAAATCAGATCAACTCCAACATTCCGGTTTGTCCATTATATGAAGAACAAGACCAGCACAGAGTTTATCCAAATCGAATGAAATAAAAAAAAGCCCCTCATCAATTTGAGGGGCTGGGACTGTATAAAATTCTTACTTGCCCTCAAGCTTTACGTCACCGTAAAACCTGCAGGCGGCTGTGGAGTTGTAATGTTCTGATTTAAAATATATTCGCTGGTAAGTATTGAGAAATTCCGTACCATCAATTGTGAATGCATGCTGACCCGGAAGTGCATTACCTTTATAAAATACTACAGTATCACCTGAAGACCTGAGCAGGTATATCATAACTGTATCTTCTGTCCCAACATAATAATCAACAGTGAACAAAGCACCGCATGGATTTGGGCGTGCGGGTCCGAAGCTCATTTCTCCTGAACCTGTATAATCAATACACCAATCGGTTGTATCGCCGCCAAGAATATTTCCGATTTCATCTGTTTGTAAAATACCGGGGTCATTAGTTGTCGGGGGTACTACGGGTGTATCTTCTTTACAGCCAATAAGATTAAATGTTACAATAAAACATAAAGCGAAAAAGAATAAGATGAATGTATTTTTCATGGAATAAATGGGTTAATTTCACGATAAATTAATAATTAACAATGAGATATGAAAGGGGAAAGAGTTGGAGAGTTAAGAGTTGGAGAGTTAAGAGTTGGAGAGTTAGGAGTTTGAGAGTTAAGAGTTGGAGAGTTAGGAGTTTGAGAGTTAAGAGTTGGAGAGTTGGAGAGTTAGGGGTTTGAGAGTTTTCGTTATTTATTAATCTTCAATCTGCAATCTTCAATCTGCTGAGCGAAGCGAAGTCCCGATGTCTCGGGATAATCTTCAATCTGCAGATTTCCTTTTTTCAACCTACAATCTTCAAATTAAAATTATTAAATTATAGTTAATATAGCTTTTTTTGAAATTTAATAAATACATTACATTATGCCGCAATTAGTACTAATACGCCACGGACAGTCACAGTGGAATCTTGAGAATCGCTTTACGGGGTGGATAGATATTCCGCTTTCACCAAAGGGTGAAGAGGAAGCCCGTTTAGCAGGTGAAAAATTAAAAGGATATAAATTTGATAAGGTATATACGTCAGTTCTTCAGCGTGCAATACAAACCTATGAAATTGCAAAAGAAGCCGCAGGTCTCGGTAACCTACCGGTAGAAAAAGATAAAGCATTGAATGAAAGAATGTACGGCGACCTGCAAGGATTGAATAAAGATGAAACACGTAAAAAGTTTGGTGATGAACAGGTGCACATCTGGAGAAGAAGCTATGATATACCTCCACCCAACGGTGAGAGCTTAAAGGATACCGCTGCCAGGGTGCTTCCGTATTATCATGAAAAGATTGAACCGGATTTAAAAGCAGGAAAAAATATTCTGATTGTAGCACACGGCAACAGTCTCAGGGCATTAATGATGTATATGGAAAATATTTCAAAAGAAGATATATTGAAGCTGGAAATACCAACCGGTGCACCGATTGTGTATGAACTGGATAATGAGCTGAAGATTATGAGCAAAAAGGAACTGATAGAAACTACCACTTAATTTATCTATAATTGTCTGAGCTCGCAATTTTCTCTAAAGATAATGTTTGAGCTCGCAATTATTCTCTAAAGATAATGTTTGAGCTCGCAATTTTTTTAACTTAACAAACTTAACAAACTTAATGAACTTACAGGACTCTCTTGATATTATGCACGAATATGTGCAAAACGAAAACCTCCGCAAGCATATGTATTGTGTGGCTGAGGCAATGAAACAGTATGCACGTAAGCACGGTGAGGACGAGGAGAAATGGGAAATTGTCGGGATACTGCATGATTTCGACTGGGAAATCCATCCCGATGCAGAACGTCATCCGTTGGCAGGTGAGCTTATATTGAAGGAACGCGGTGTACCGGATGATATAAGACGCGCTGTTTTATCGCATGCCGATTATACCGGTGTTACACGTGATTCGCTTATGGAGAAAACTTTGTTTGCTGTCGATGAGCTTTCGGGATTTTTGGTTGCATGTGCACTTGTTCAGCCATCGAAGAAGATGGAAGACGTGAAAGTGGAATCGGTTAAGAAAAAAATGAAGAAGAAAGAGTTTGCCCGCCAGGTGAATCGCGATGATATTATCAAAGGAGCTGAAGAGCTTGGTGTTCCGCTTGATGAGCATATTGAGTTTTGCCTTAATGCGTTGAAAGGAATAGCAGGGAAGATTGGATTGTGATTCATGTCTGAAAACCTATACATAAACCACTCTCTTTCAAAAGAGGAAAAATATAAGGCGCTTATTCCGCAGCTTATATCTTTGGTTGAGGGTGAGGAGAATATGATTGCCAATGTGGCAAATATTGTCGCTGCTTTAAAGTTTTCATTTGATTATTATTTCTGGGTTGGAGTGTATTTTAAAATAGGCAATGACCTTGTGCTTGGTCCGTTCCAGGGACCTGTGGCATGTACAAGAATGACAATTCCAAACGGAGTATGCGGGCAGGCGGCTGATAAAAAGGTGACCATAATTGTTCCCGATGTTAACGCTTTTCCCGGGCATATTGCATGCAGTACGGACTCAAAAAGTGAGATTGTTTCACCGGTTTTCACTAAACGGGGGAAAAACGGAGGGAATGTTATCGGTGTGCTCGATGTTGACAGTGATACATTAAACAGCTTTGATGAATCAGATAAGTTATATCTTGAACAGGTTTGCTCTATTCTTTCACAATTAACAGATAAGAATTAGTGAAGAGAATTTGCTTAATAATTATTTCTTTTCTTTCCATAATTTCTGTCTCTAATTCACAACAGACAGGAGATTCGCTTTTTTTTTCTCCTCTTGATTCACTAAAGCCTGCTGTAGATACCACCGTAAAAAAAGGTGACCTCGACGCAATAGTTGAATACTCGGCAAGAGATTCCGCCATATTCGATGTTGATGAAAAGAAGCTGATGCTGTATAACGAAGGACGTTTGCAGTATAAAGAGTATGATTTGAAAGCCGCAAGAATAATCCTTTACCGTGAAAACTCAACACTCGAATCTTTTGGCATACCCGATACGGCAAATACAGGGAAGTATATCGGTACCCCCGTATTTTTTGAAGGAAGCAAGAAGTACGAGGGATTTAATGTAAGGTATAATTTCACTACACGCCAGGGAAATATAACAATGGGTTCAACAGAGATTGAAGGCGGTTATTACCTTGGAGAAAAGATTAAGAAAGTATCGGATGATGTTTTCTTTATACAAAACGGAAGATACACAACATGTGAAAAATACGACCCTGATTATTATTTCGGCAGTCCGAAGATGAAAATCATGCAGGGTGATAAAATTGTTGCAGAGCCGGTATATCTTTATATAGATGATGTACCTGTATTTGCAATTCCATTCGGAATTTTTCCCAATCACTCGGGACGCTCAAGCGGTATTATCCCTCCATCATATGGTGAAGATGCAACATACGGGCGATACCTGTCGCATCTCGGTTATTTCTGGGCTATAAATGATTATCTCGACCTTGCTGTGCAGGGAAATATTTTTACAAGAGGAAGATTGGATTTAAATGCGAGGTTCCGATATGTGAAAAGATACAGGTATAACGGGGCAATTGAAATTGGCGGCTCAAGGATACGCCTGGGTGAAGAAAAAGACATTGACCGCTATTTTACCGACCAGTGGCGGATAGCCGCAACCCATTACCAGACATGGGATCCGACTACAACAATTTCGGCAAATGTAAATTTTGTCAGCAGTAAAAGTTATTTTAATACATCAACAAATAATTTACCTGAATTACTTTTACAGAATGCAATTTCAAATATCTCTGTCACAAAATTCTGGGAAGGTACTCCAAATTCAATTTCTGCAAATTATTTCAGAGACCAGAACCTTACAACAGGGGAAGTGCTGGAACGTATTCCCGGGGTAACATTTACAAGGTCGCAGACATATCCATTCAGGGGAAGAAGTACTTCATTGCTTGACCTGAAATGGTATGAAACAATTTCATATGATTACGGCGCACAGCTGGAGAACCGCCGCTCTAAAACTCTGGCAACAGACGGCTCTGGAAATAATTATTTTGTCAATGATACACGTGCAGGAATAATTCAGTCAGCAAGAATAACGGCACCTTTAAAGCTTTCTGAATTTAATATTTCGCCTTTCTTCAATTATACGGAACTGTGGTATAATAAATACATAACAAAAACGTATAACCCGGCGGATAACAAAGCAACCATACAGGAGCATTCTGGATTTAAAACCACAAGATTTTTTAATACTGGTATACAGCTAAATACAAGAATAATAGGAATTTTTAACACAAGGATTTTTAATATAAGAGGGTTGAGGCATACAATAACACCAAATATAAGCTATAGCTTTACCCCCGACTTTTCAGACCCGCAGTGGAATGCATACGGCAGCTATATAGATTCATCCGGCAGGGAAATAAGATACAGCTTTTTTGAAAAGGAAGTATTCGGTTCACCCCCGCGTGGAGAGCAGCAATCAATAAATTTCAGCGTGGGAAATTTATTTGAGATGAAAACCGGCTCTACAGATACGACAGTTAATAAATTCCAGTTGTTGAATATCGGTGCGGCTGTATCATACAATTTTGCGGCTGACAGCTTAAGGCTATCTGAACTGGGAATAAGCTATAGAACTGAAATTGCATCGTTCCTGAGTATTGGCGGCGGTGCTTCATTTAATTTTTATAAATATAAAGAAGGCATAGGGAGAATAAACAGCTTCTTATGGAAGACTGATAAAAGAATTGCTGATATGACAAATTTTAACATCAGTCTTTCGACAACACTGCAGGGAAGCCAGTATAATGTTGCCGATACAATAGAGCATACAAATACTCCTGAAGAAGATGAATACATTGGTATATATGGCGAAAGAACAGTTGACTTTACAATACCGTGGTCTGTTAGCCTGAATTATAATTACAACATAAGTAAACCTAATCCAAGTGTAATAACGAAGTCATCAAACCTGTCAGGTAACTTAAGTCTTTCGTTAACGCGGAACTGGAAGCTGACATTCAGTGCAAGCTATGATGTATTCGGAAAAACTTTCTCTGCTCCATACATTACAATTTACAGAGACCTGCATTGCTGGGAAATGAACTTCAACTGGTTTCCAACAGGGAGCTACAGGGGTTTCAGGTTTGAGCTGAGAATTAAAGCACCGCAATTGCAGGATATTAAAGTAACCAAGCAAACAAATTACAGGGGGGTTGTTTATTGATTGCAGGTTGCAGGTTGCAGGTTGCAGGTTACAGGTTACAATGAAAAGTTACTGTCTGAATCACAGATTACACTGATTTATATTGATGTCACTGATATAATATTATTTATCTTTCTGTTGTTATAAATAATAATATATTATAACATATAGATTATAAAAAAGAATGAATTTTTATCTGTGCAATCAGTTAATCTGATAAATTTGATAAATTTGACAAATCTGATGAATCAAATAATTCGAAATTCGAAATTAAGTTATTCAATCTATTCCGGTGCAGGAAATGATTTTGTCATGATAGATAACCGTGAGAATGTTGTTCCGTTCGATGAACAGGCGGCATTCACTGAAAATATATGCAATAAATTATTTCCGGGTATTGATGGTGTGATTTTTCTTGATAAACCCATAAGCAGCACATCATCCATCAGAATGAATTATTACAACCGCGATGGAAGCTATGGAGCAATGTGCGGCAACGGGGCAAGGTGCATAGCACAATTTGCGGCTGATAAAGGAATATTGACAGAAAAAAAGTTTAACCTGGAAGCAGTAGATAAAATTTACACTGCAGAGATTGTAAATAATAACAAAATTAAAATTGGCTTTCCGCCGCCATCCGGATTTAAATTAAATATTAATACCTCAATTGATATTGGCAATGGACCGGAAGAGATTACCGCTCACACAATGTCAGTGGGCTCCGACCATATCATAGTTTTTATTGAAGATGAAAAAAATAAAAAAGTATTTGGAATAGACGACCTTGATAACGCAAAAATAAATGAATGGGGGAAAATCCTGCGTTTTCATGCAGATTTTGCACCAAACGGCGGGAATGTAAGCTTTGTGCAATTGATTGGTGAGAATAAAATCAGAATCAGGACTTATGAAAGAGGAGTAGAGCGTGAAACACTTGCCTGCGGAACAGGGGTGATTTCTTCTTCTGTTATATCTGCATTGCGGGGAAAAGTAAAGCCGCCGGTAAAAATATTAGTGCAAAGCGGAGATTGGCTTACAGTGGATTTTAATCTGATTGATTCGCAAATAGAAAATCTTTCACTTGAAGGACCTGCAAAAAAAATTAGCGAAGGAGTGATTGAAGTTTAGAAAGTATTACCGTTTTTTTAAAAAATACAAGCAGACGTTATTTAGCTAAGACAAGCTTTACAGTCTTTTTGTAGTTACCGGCAGTTAGCGTGCAGAAATAAATGCCGCTGTTAAAATTATCGGCATTCCAGATTATTTCATATTCGCCTCCTTTTAAATCTGAATCTATTAATTTTGCGGTTTCTTTTCCCAATACGTCATAAATAATTAAAGATGTGTAGCATTTTTCAGGTAAAGAAAATTTTATTGTTGTGGTTGGATTAAAGGGATTAGGATAATTTTGATATAATTTATATGAAACAGGTAATTTATTTGATTGAGATTTATTTCCTACAATTATTCCACCTGTCGTTGTTTTAAGGATTTTACCTTGCGTTCCTACAGCCCAACCTGTGCTTTCAGATATAAAATTAACAGAATACAGTGAATTTGTCACACCGCTGTTTTGTTGTGTCCAGTTATTTCCACCATCTGTAGTGTAAAGTATTACACCGGGTTTTCCAACAACCCAACCTTTTAATGGATTTACAAAATAAACTGCATCTAATTCTTGAAATCCCTGAAATTGAGTTGTCCAGTTTATTCCGCCATTCGTAGTATTAATAATTATCCCATTACCTGGATAAAATCCCACAGCCCATCCGGTATTTTCATTAATAAAAAATATTTCATAGAGCCGTTTATTTGTACCGCTTGTTTGAGGCAGCCAGTTTAATCCGGCATTAGTTGTTTTTAAAATACCGCCCCACCAGTCTGATACCCACCCTGTTGTCTGATTAATAAAAAATACGGAAAAGTACTGGACAGATCCTATAGTTTGTGGTATCCAATTTTGACCTGAATTTGTTGTCTTAACAATTTTCCCTTCATATCCTACAGTCCATCCTGTC
>RPQH01000155.1 GCA_003820375.1 Ignavibacteriota bacterium | reverse complement strand
ATAGACAAGTGTAATCTTTCATAATGACAAATGACCTAATGGCAGGCCTGACACACATCTTACAGCTTGGAGAATTTATCATAATCCTTGTGTTGCAAAATGTCATCCCTTCGGGATTTAATTCCATATCAACAATATTTCTACCATAATGTCATCCCTTCGGGATTTAATTCCATATCATCAATATTTCTACCATAATGTCATCCCTTCGGGATTTAAAGCATAGACAGGAATACACACATCATCCGGCATGAATAAAATGAATAATCAACGACGGGACAACTACGATGCAGTTGTAATTTTATTTTTCAATTATCTAATATGGTTAATCACTACGTGATAGGATTCCTCCCCATAATTGCTTCTCATAAACCAGCTCCGGGTACAATATTAAAATAGCATGCCTGCCCGTACAAGCGTGCTGGAATGACACAGCAGTTGAAGCCGCATCTCTATCAGTGAAATCTGTTGATATCAGCGTCATCTGTCCCATTGGGATCCCACTGGGATGATTCAGACAGTCTTATGTTCATCAGTGTTCATCCGGTGGTCACTCAGCGGGCACTCCATGGTCACTCCGTGGGCACTCTATGGGCACTTTACGGGCAGGTTTTGGGCAGGAGTTTTTGAAAATCGGCTGTAACACATTGCAATATAAGCAGATAACTCGTGACCAAAGTGTCAAAAAAAGCTCAAAAAGCGGCGATTAAACGCACCAAACGCAATTTCCGAAAAACTACTCCTGCCCATTTTTCATGAACGGGGTTTCACCGGGTCTGAAGTGAAAAAATAGTCAGTCGAAAAAGTCGAGAGTAGGGAGTCGTGAGTCAGGGAGTCAAGAGTTGATGATAAATTCCAATTCTCAAATCACAAATTGTAAACTAATTCGAAATTCACAATTCGCAATTCGAAATTATGAGCCCCAATCTCTGTTATATCTGAAATCAACATTGATTGTCCGGTTGGAAACTTTTGCAATAAGCGGAGGCACACGCTTAAATTGATTTTTGCGGATGATGGTTCTAACACGTTTGATGAAATCGGATTTAAAACCCAACTGTACAAGTTCTGCATCATAGTATCTGCAGTCAATCATATAAAACAGCAGGCGGTCAACTTCATTGTAAGAGAAGCCAAGTTCTTTTTCATCCGTCTGCCCGATCCACAGGTCGGCAGATGGTTTTTTCTTAATGATAGATTGAGGGACTTTGAGGAGTCCGGCAAGCTGCCACACCTGGGTTTTATAAAGGTCACCGAGTGGATTTATTGCAGAAGCGCTGTCGCCAAATAAAGTAGAATATCCAAGCAGGATTTCCGTCTTGTTCCCGGTACCCAATACAAGCCCGCCCGCTTCATTGGAAAAATCATAGAGGCAGATCATACGCATGCGTGCAATGATGTTTCCTTTGCGTACCTTATCCATATCATCGTTAATCAACGAATCGACAGCATCTGTAATATTGATTAATTTGGTTTGGATTTGCAGTTTTTTAGCTGCAATCAGGGCATCGGAAATACTTTCCTTACTGCTCGATTTGTAGGGCAGAAGTAATCCTTTGACATTATTTTTTCCGAGAGCTTTAACGGCAAGATAAGCGGCAACAGTAGAATCTATGCCTCCTGATAATCCAATTACACACTTGTTGATTCCAAACCTTTCAGTCTCAATTTTTATGAACTCTGAAAGTACTTTTACCAAACTGGAATTAACAGGAGGATAGAAAATATCTTTCTTTAAAGAGCTGTTTTCTGATTCCAAATTCGTATTACATAATACAATTAAAACGTAGCGTAATCATAAGGGTCATAATAGAAATTATTTTTTGGCAACCTGGTAAACAATTTTTCTGATGGTATCAAACTGAAGATATGGGAACATTTCCTGGATCTTATCGATAGCTTCGCCAGCACTCATTTCTCTTCTCATATCCTTGTACATTTGTCTAATCTTATAATCTCTGATTGCTTTTTCATCAAGCAATTTATATTTCTTAAGATTATTATAGGTTTCATCATCGATCAATTCACTTAGAGGATTTTCACTCTTTGATTTGATTTGCGGCTTCATTTTTGTTCTCCTGTCCGATAGTCGGACGATTTGTTAATTAATAATACCTTGCAAAAACTATAGTAGCTTTGGTTAAATATTTTCTCCTCCCCTATGATACAAATATAATTCATTTTCAAGATAAAAATCAAGTATTCTAAGCACTTAAAGAGGTGAGTGTACAAGTAACTTTAACGAAATATGCATAAATTAGTGCACTATTCGCTATAAAAACTAACGAAGGAATGAGACAATTTGTTTCATAGTTTAACATAAATATTTAAGCTATTGTATACAATCACATAACGTGGATTGGCTATTCTTCACTTGAAAGACGGTGAATTTCTCTATATTTTACATATAATTATACCGGGAGACGAAAGGAATTAAAACAGGAAATTACGATGGATTTGAGAAGAATAATCTTCAGTTTGTTGGTGGTTTTAGGGGTAATTTCACAGATAATCTTGTATTTTATGTATTTTATTTTTTTAATTTCACTTGTATTCAATAATTCTTCCGAAACACTACTTTTTATACTAAAAAAAATTGACCTATTAATATTAAAACCTTAATTATTAAGCCATGAGAATAATTACCAAGTTACTTACAGGGATACTTTTAGTTACATTATTAGCAGTTCTAACTTCTTCATGTAAAAAAGACGATGGAGTAGTAACACCAGATTCCAATACTAACTGGACCAAAACATTTGGAGGTTCTGTTTCAGATGTTGCAACAGCAATGTTACCCTCACCGGGAGGTTATATTGTATTCGGACATACCACATCATTTGGAGCAGGCAATGATGATGCCTTTGCAATGCAAATAAATGATAACGGTGATGCAGCATGGGTTAAATCATACGGCGGTAGCGGTTTTGATGTTATTACATCTGCTGCTCAGACTATCGATGGAAATTTTATAATGGCAGGTACTTCTACGTCGTTCAATGCATCACAGATAGATGTTTTTGCAATTAAAATTGATGCAAGCGGCAATCTTATATGGGCAAAATCTTATAAGCTGCCCGGAATGGATTATGCTGTATCTGTAAAGCAAAAAGATGACGGCAGTTATGTAATTGGGGGGAGCTCTGATTCTTATGGTGCGGGGTACTCGGATGCTATGTGGCTGAATATTGATGCTTCAGGAAATCTCGTGAGTGCTAAAGTTTACGGCGGAGTATGGAATGATGTAGCAACTTCTATGGTGTATTTTAACGGTGGCGGATTTAATATTGCCGGTTATACATTTTCTGCCGGTGCTACGTGTGATATAATGCTTCTTTCCTTATCCCCAAGCGGCGACCTGAACTGGGCTAAAGTTTACGGTGGTGAAGGTATTGACCAGGCTAATGACGTGGCAATAACTGATGATGGAATAGGAATATATGGATTTATTATATCAGGATACACTCAATCTTTTGGCTTAGCTTCAGGAGATGCTTATTTTATAAAGACAGATATAAACGGTTACCACCAATGGTCTAAGACAATAGGTGGTTCAACCGGCATGGACCAGTCATTAAGAGTTATTCAAACAGAAGACGGCGGTTATATTTCTACAGGATTTTCCAATTCATTTGGAACGGCGGCAAATGGTATATTTAATATCCGTTTGTTTGGTGATGGTGCTTACAAATGGTCTGCTGTTTACGGAGGTGCTTCAAATGAACAAGGGAATTCAATATTTGAACTGGGTGATAATGGATTAGTAATTGCAGGCATCAAGCAAACAAGTGCGAATATTAATGATATTACTGTCAGCAGATTAAAAGAAGACGGTACTGCATGCGGAAATTATAATTCAGTTTCTCCTTCAGGAGGAGACCCGGTAACATCGGTTATTGAAACGAACAATATTACCGCATTAAGTGTTACTACATTTGAAACTGTAAATGCAAATATTATAGTTAATACAGCAAGCTTTAATTCAGAAGTTAATTGTAGTAATCCTTAAATGTAATTAATGAAGGTACCCACATATCACAAATATGGTATAACAAAATCGCAGCTTGAAAAATTTGATGAGAAGAACAGGAAAATATCTCATCTGCTCACTCATAAAATTCCGATAGCCGCAGGAATAGTTTTAGGTACTACCATATACATTATCAATTTCAGAAAGTATGCACCGGTAAATGTATTACAGGTAATTTCGCAGCTTTTTATTTTCATTTCTCTTGGCATACTGTGTGTTGGGTTACCTATGATATTATTTAAACTTATCGAAAATTATTATTACAGGCATATTGGGCGGAATAATAAGACTTACATTAATATTCTGAAATATAAAAAAGATAAAGAAGATTATGAATACTGGCATTTGCGGTCTGATGAAAGATTCTGGAAATTAATTGACGGGTATACTTTTGAAAGGGAAGTCGTCAGCATATATAAGAAATTAGGATATGACTTAAAAACCGAAGTAGCAGTTAATGGTCACACACCCGAATTCATTTTTGATAAAGACAGCAAAAGCATATGCATGAAATTTGTTACCAATAAAACTATAGAATTACCGGAAGAAGTTGAATCAATAGTAAGTGAATCAAAATCCGTTTACGACAAAATTACAATAATCACATCAAAAGGATATAAGTCCGGACTTCCGGGTAAACTGAATGCAAATGTTGAATTGCTTGATACAAAGGATATTGTAACTATGCTTAAAACCATAAATGAGTAATTGATTTAAAATTTAAAATTAGTAAGTAATTTCCTATATCATGAAATACATAATTTTAATATTACTGTTTACTTTAATAACCGGATGTAATGCCGGGAAAAATGACACTCTAAAAGAATCCGGCAGAAGCTTATCTGAGTTAAATGACGCTCCGGAAAAAATAATTATTGATAATAAAACATATATAATAGAGCCATATGTCTGGCGTAACTTAATGCCTGTTACAAACCCTAAAGATAAAACAGGTTTATTAATGAGCATCAAGCTCAAAACACAGGATGGTACTGCTATTGACCAGAAAATTAAGGCATCAACAGCATGGGTAATTAATAATACGGATGTATGGGAAACACCTGTTGCAGAAACCGAGCTTAAAGAACAGACATCAATTGAGTATTATGCAAGAAATGGCCCCGAATGGAAACCTGAGCAAAAAGTAAATGTAGTAATTGAAATCGAAGCAAATAACAAAAAATATTTACTTCAGGCAAAAGACCAGATAATACAGGCAGTTTATTAAGTTTATAAAGTTTGTTAAGATTTAGATTGAGATAAAATTCCGGGCTAAAACGTTTTCCTGAAAACTGAGTTAATTTCTAAGAGGAAAATAATAAAAAAAATTCCCGGATTATTAAATTACGCTGCAGAACTCACCGGATTTAATCTGATTTACTTCAACAATAATATTATAAAGCGGACAAACATAGTATTTGTTGTTTTCATGTAATCCTTAAATTAATATACTTTATAATCTTAGAGAACTTTTTCCAAGTTCTTCGGATTTAACACTAGTATGAAACAATATCGATTTATTGTTTTCCAGTTATTAAATAAATAGAAAATTTTTTATACTCTTCTTTCTGCTGAAAATAAATTAACAATAAAAATAAATTGATTAAAAAAAATTCTTTTGCCATGAAAAAGTATATACTATTTAAGAGTATTCTGTTTCTTTTATTATCTTATAATTTTGTTTATGCTGACTGGTCACACAGTACAGGAATAAACACCAGTTTTGTTTACACATTTACTGCAAGCAGCAACAAAATATTTACCGGCACACATAACCACGGAGTTTATTATTCTGCAGATAACGGGATAACCTGGGTTCAAACTGAATTAAATTCGCATACTGTTTTATCATTAATTGCGCAAGGAAACTATTTGTATGCAGGTACAAATGGTTCCGGTATATACCGCTCATTTGATGAAGGAGCAATTTGGGAACCGACTGCGTTGAATAACTGGAGTATCTATTCATTAGCTGTAAATGGGAATAATTTATTTGCGGGTTCAAGCAGTTTTGGAATTTACAAATCTACAAATAATGGACGCAGCTGGATTACCTGTTTATATAATCAAACGGCAAAATCTCTGGCAAATGCGGGTAGTAATATTTTTGCTGGTACTGTAAATAATGGGGTATTTACTTCAGGTAATAATGGATCAATCTGGACTCAAACTACTTTAAATAACAGGTCTATTATTTCATTAGATATCAGAGGAAATAATATTTATGCAGGTACTAACGGGTATGGAATTTATAAATCATCAGACAGTGGTTCTAACTGGACTCATACTGTTTTTAATAACCAAACAATTACATCTATATATATCCAGGGTAACAATATATTTGCCGGTGCAATTAATGATGGAGTGTATATTTCTACCAACAATGGAACGAACTGGACGCAAAAAAATGAAGGTCTGCCGGATATTGTTGATATATATTCACTTTTTGTTTCAAATAATAATTTAATTGCAGGTACAAAAGATTTCGGTGTCTGGTATAGGTCCATTTCAGATATTATCGGAGTAAAAAATATTTCTAATGAAGTACCGGAGAAATTTCAGCTATTTCAAAATTATCCAAACCCATTTAATCCAGTTACAAAAATAAAGTTTGATGTCCAGCAGGAAGTTAGAAATCAGAGTTTAGAAGTTAGAATTGTCATTTATGATATACTTGGCAAAGAAATAGCCACCCTTGTAAATGAACAGCTCAAACCCGGTACTTATGAAGTGGAGTGGAATGCTGCTGATTATCCATCAGGAATTTATTATTATAAATTAATAACGGATGGATTTAGTGAAACTAAAAAACTTGTTTTGCAAAAATAGCGAAAATGCAATCCCTCTTTTAAAGAACAATTTAGGAGAGGGTATTCTCTGCAATCAATAATCTATAATCTGCAATCCGCAATCTGTAATCTGCAATATATAATCTATAATCTGCAATCCGCAATCTGTAATCTGCAATCTGTAATCCGCAATCTGTAATCTGCAATCTGTAATCTGCAATCTGCAATCTGTAATCTTCAATCTCCAATCTGCAATCTTCAATCTCCAATCTGCAATCTTCAATCCGCAATCCGCAATCTTCCCTCAAAATTATCATAGATTAAAACCTCATTTACGTTTATATTTACTATTAATTAATTTCAAAAAATATGTCATTAAGAATTAAAGCAGAAGAAACAGCCGCGGTTTGTGTTGATATTCAATCAAGATTGTTTCCTATCATTCATGAAAATGAACAATTAAAGAAAAATGTAATTACATTAATAAACGGATTGAAGGTGCTTGATATCCCGTTACTTGTAACCCAGCAATATACAAAAGGACTCGGAGAAACAGTTGATGAGATAAAAGAAGCCATAGGAGAATACAATTATATAGAGAAAATGTCATTCAGCTGCTGCGGTGATACGGGTTTTATGGACCGGCTCAGAGAGCTAGATAAGAAAAATGTAATATTAATGGGAATAGAATCACATGTATGTGTGCTCCAAACAGCATTAGATCTGATAGATAATGGGTATACACCGGTATTAATTGCTGATTGTGTTTCATCACGCAAACCAAATGACAAGAAGTTTGCATTAAAAAGAATGAAATCTGCCGGAGCAATATTATCAACTTATGAATCTATATTATTTGAGCTGACAGTTGTATCAGGAACAGAGAAATTTAAGCAAATAGCAAAGCTGATTAAATAGTTTATAAGGTTTATAAGGTTTATAAGGTTTATAAGGTTTATAAGGTTTATAAGGTTTATAAGGTTTATAAGGTTTATAAGGTTTATAAGGTTTATAAGGTTTATAAGGTTTATAAGGTTTAT
>RPQH01000154.1 GCA_003820375.1 Ignavibacteriota bacterium | reverse complement strand
GCATTTTCGGACGGATATTCTTGCTAAGTCTTATTATTGGAATGATCTTTATTTTTATAATAAATTATTTAAATAGGTATGTCCGTTAATAAACGAATAATCCCAAGACTTAGTAAGCTTAATATGTAATTGTAAAACTTACTAAGTCTTGAGGGTTTTAATGGATTGAATAATTAAAGTATTTATGAAATTATCCGGTATTCAAAACTTATTTGTATTTAAAGACTTAGCAAGAATAACATATGCGAACTTGAGTAAGGTCACTTAGTAAGTTTTGATTGTAAAGGAATTCCCTTATTAAACTTACTAAGTCTTAAATCAAATCATCATGATAAATCAATCATATTTATTTAACATTCACTTTGTTGTCAATCTATCTTATTTATAGACTTAGCAAGAATAAAGCTGGTTTATTCCACTATCATCTTAAACACTTCGACAAGAAACCTGACCTTTTTCTCAAGATCACGTTTGGTTAAATTATTATTTACGATAAAATCGGCAAGCTCTTTCTTTTCCCGTTCGGGCATTTGAAGCTTCATAATGGATTTGATTATTGCGGCAGGCAGTCCCCTCTTTTTTTTAACTCTTTCTATTCTGATTTTAGCATTTGAATATATAAGAATGTTATAATCATTATACTTATACGAGCCGCTTTCGAACATTAATGCGGCTTCTTTAATAATTATTTTAGCTTTCGCTTTATCCGCCCTGGATAATATTTCTTTTATAACAAAAGGGTGAACTATCTTATTCACCCTTTTTTGATTTGCGTCACTTTTAAAAACTATTTGTCTGAATTCATTAAAATCTATATCACCGTTGTAACCGATTATTTTTTCGCCGAACTGCTTAACCAGCTCAAGCTTCAGCTCTTCATTTTCATGGTACAATTGTTTTGCAATTTCATCGGCATAAAATACTTTACAGCCGTATTTTTCGAAATATTCACAGGCAAGTGATTTGCCTGAACCGATTCCGCCGGTTACTCCAATAAATAAACGTTTTTTATTTGACATTAACTGAAATAAATCTTTTTTTATTTTGCATAAGCAACGGAACGTCTTTCCCTTATTACTGTAACTTTTATCTGCCCGGGATATTCCATTTCTTCCTGTATTTTCGAAGCAATATCAACCGAAAGCTGGTCTGCTAATGCATCGTTTATCTTCTCATGCTCAACAATTACCCTGACTTCACGCCCAGCCTGAATTGCATAGGTCTTTCCCACGCCTTCAAACGATTTTGCCAGTTCTTCAAGCTTTTCAAGACGCTTTACATAACCTTCAACCGATTCCCTTCTGGCTCCGGGTCTTGCACCGCTAATGGCATCTGCTGCCTGAACCAGAACCGCAATCGGACTTTCCATTTCCATATCTTCATGATGTGCACCAATTGCATTACATACTACACTATGCTCTTTGTATTTCCTGGCAAGCTCATAGCCAAGTATGGCATGCGGTCCTTCAACTTCCCTGTCTATTACTTTACCTACATCGTGCAGCAATCCGCCGCGTTTTGCAAGTATAGGGTCAAGACCAAGCTCTACTGCCATTATTCCGCAAAGGTGGGCTACTTCCACACTGTGCTGTAAAACATTCTGACCATAGCTTGACCTGTATTTCATTTTACCGACAAGCTTTATCAATTCAGGATGCAAGCCGTGAATGCCTGTTTCTATTAAAGCATTTTCACCTATCCTGATAAGCTCTTCTTCAAGCTCTTTCTTTACTTTTTCAACAACTTCTTCAATCCTGGTAGGATGTATTCTTCCGTCAGCTATTAACCGTTCCATTGCAACCTTAGCAACTTCCCTTCTGAAAGGATCAAATGCTGAGATTGTAATTGCTTCGGGTGTATCATCAACAATGATATCAACGCCTGTTGCAGCTTCAAAAGCCCTGACGTTTCTTCCTTCTTTACCGATTATCCTGCCTTTTAACTCATCATTTTGTATATTCAAAACACTTACGGTGGTTTCTACAGAATGGTCTGCGGCACTTCTCTGGATTGCCTGTACTATCAAATTTTTAGCAATACGTTTCGATTCAAGCTTCATATCGTCCCTTATTTCTTTCAGCTTTTGAGAACAATCCCTCTTTGTCTCGCTGATAAGGTTTTCCATTAGTATTTCTTTAGCTTCATCGGAAGTAAGACCTGATATTTTTTCAAGCTTTATATTTTGTTCCTGTGTTAACTGGTCCAGTTTTTCTTCTTTATCCGATAATTGCCTTAATTTATTTGTAAAATCTTTTTCAAGTTTCTCTGCACTTTTTTCTTTCTTTGAAAGATTATCCAGCTTTTTTTCCAGTGTTTCATCCTTATCCAGCAGTTGTTTTTCAAACGCTTTTAACTTGTTTTTCCTGGTGTTGTAATCACTGTCAAATTCCTGTTTTTTCCTGTACCATTCATCTTTAACTTCAAGAAGCTTTTCCTTTTTCAATGTTAAAGCGGATTTTTCTGCATCTTCTATAATTTTTTTTGCCTGTTCATCAGCGCTCATCAGTTTGTTCTTTGTTGTCTTTGCATTTAATATCCATCCCATATAGAATGTGATGCCGCTTAAAACAACGAATAATGGTATTAGTATATAAATTTCCAAGACCATATTATATTATCTCCATGTTTCTAACATATAATTTAAGTATAAGTAATTATGCAGATTAAAATCAGCTGCACCTGATATTCTGTAATAAAAAACTCTTAATTTCGAATTGAACGACGATTCATCAGATTTATCAGATTTATCAGATTTATCAGATTAAAAAATCATGGTAATCTGATTAATCAGGGTAAATCTGGGGTTCAAGCTTTTCAATTCGAAATTTACAATTCGAAATTCGAGATCCTCCTTGTGAGGTAAAATAAAAAAACCGCATCGGAATAAATAACCATAGTGAAAAACGTTATAGAACCCTTCTATAACACGGTGGATGGGTGCCGAAATGTCTTTTGCTTCCACTGTCAGATCTCAGCGCTAACGCTGCATCCGAATCTCTGATCCATCAAAGCTGAGGCCTGCAATTGACACTCTCCACGAGCTTACCCTCCATTAATTAGCGTTGGTTCTAATTAAATTTTGACTACGGTTGCCGGTGCGGTTTTTAAACTTATATTTGTTGAAAGAACTCTAAACCATTAACTTTTACTGTCTATGAAATCATTTATTTCTTTTATCTGCGAATTTAAATTATTTAACAATGATTTGTAATTTTGGTCCAGAACAAAATTATTGTTTTTTTCTTTATAGTAATTTTCAGCAATGTTTAACGCAGATACAATTGCGATAGTAATATCAGATTGGTTTGGAATATCATTCTGAACCTTGTTCATCAATGTATCCACATGTTGCGCACTTTTCTCAACTAACTCAATGTCATCCCCCTTCAAGGTGTAATGGTTGTTGAAAATCTTAATTCTGATATCTTTTGATTCCATAATGGTGTTAATAATTTAATTAATAAATCCACCTATATAATTACCGCAGCCAAATAACACTCTTTAACCCTTTTAATTCTCATTAAAAAAGTTAAAAATTGTTATTTGCTTTTTGTTCCAGGTGGGTGTCTAACCTAATCATTAATTCACGTATCCTGGATTTAAGCATACTTTTTTCATCACCTGATATTTTATTTTTTTTCTCATCAAGCAGCTTGTTCTTCAGCTCGGATATTTCCCTGTCTTTATTCAACAGTCCCGAATTCATATTGGACAGCTCTATTTTCATCTCTGAAATCTGGCTTTCCATTTCCTTTATCTTCTGCCTGAATAAATAGTTTTCTTCTTTAAAATTGTTGTTCTTCTCTATTAAGAGCTTGATCTTAGCAAAGAGCTTTTCAAGTTCCGATTTAATTCCAAGATCATTAACTTTAGTTATTCCACTATCCATTATTTTGATCTAAGTTCGGCATTAAGTTTTTTATTTAAATTCTTTATTATCTTATCCTGCAGCTGATTTATTTCTTCATCAGTGAGTGTCTTTTCGTTACTTGAAAACTCAAGAGAAAATGTATAACTGGTCCTGTTTTGGTCACCTTCGCCTGCCTTATAAATATCATATAATCTTATGCTTTTTAACAGCTTATCTGCACCTGTATTTATCTCTTTTTCGATATCTGCTGCCTTTACACTGTTATCAACCGTGATTGAGAGATCTCTTAAAACAGGCGGATATTTACTTATTTCCTTGAATGCCGTCTGCTTTTTACCGGTATTAAACAGCTCATTAACAGGTAAATCACATCCGAATACGGGCTTTTCTATATCAAATGCATCTAAACATTTCTTTGAAAACTTAAATACACGTGCAAGTATCTGCTTGCCTATTGTATATTCTACTCCGTAATCGAAAAAGTTGTTATAATTATAATAATTTAATTTATAATTGTCAATGTTCAATTTTTCAAGTAACGCTTGAACTTCTCCGCGTATGTCGAATATTTCAAAAGACCTGCCCTTTTCATTTACAGCTAATTCATCATAATCACCCGCCGTAATTAATAAAAGGGATTTCGTCTCATCTATTCCGTGTATATATGAATCTTTTTTTGTTCCGTATTTAACAACATCACCTATCTCAAATAGTTTCAGTGAGTTATTTTTGAAATTAAAATTATTCTTTACAACTTCCAACGCACCAATATATAAATTCGGACGGACGACTGTCATATCCACACTTGACGGATTTTGCAGTGTTATATAATCTTCGGTAAACATTTGCACATATTTTTCATTAACCAAAGGATTTGTGCAGATTTCCTTAAATCCCCTGCCGCCTAAAAATGCTCTCAGTGAATTTGCAAAGTCATATTTCTCATTGGCATATACTTTGGTATCAAGAAATATCCTGTCAAATTCATTTAGTGGTATGTTCTCATAACCATAAAGGCGGACAGCTTCTTCTATCAAATCCACATCTCTCAGCAAGTCATGAATACGGTAAAAAGGTACTTCAAATTCTACCGCTTTATCGCTTTTATTTAAAGCAGTTATGCCTATTTTTTCAAGTAATTGCGATACGGTTTCGGAAGTGAATTCTACACCGGAAATTTTATTGAGATATTCTATCTCAAGACTTACAACAGGCTTCGTTAGCTTGTTGGGATACTCATCTATTAAGCCCTCAACTATTTCGCCGTCACAAAGCTCAGCCATCAATTCAGCGGCCCTGTTTGCTGCCCACTCGGTAATATTTATATCAACCCCGCGTTCAAACCTGTATGATGAATCGGTCTGTAAACCAAGATATTTGGATGATTTTCTAGTCTGAATAGGGTCAAAGAAAGCGCTTTCAATGAAGACATTCTTTGTATCCTGCTTAATTTCAGAATTCTCTCCGCCCATAATTCCCGCCAATGCTACGGGTTTTTTGGCATCACATATGAGCAGAATATTCTCATTAAGCTCACGCTCTTTGCTATCAAGTGTGGTAAATTTCTTCGTATCACCGCTGTTTCTTACTATGATTTGCTTTCCTTCAATCACATCGTAATCAAATGCATGAAGCGGCTGTCCGCACTCAAGCATTACATAATTTGTTACATCTACAACATTATTTATGGGACGCATACCGACTGCAATTAATCTTTTCTGCATCCATTCGGGTGATTCTTTTATTGTGATATTCTTCACCATTCTGCCGCAGTACCTGTAACATCCATCGGGATTATCAATCTTCACACTGATGAAGTCCTTTACAGGCGAATCTCCCTTTGGTTCATTCACAGCAGGAATTTTCAATTTCTTATCTACCAAAAATCCAATCTCTCTTGCAACACCGAAATGTGAAAGCAGGTCTCCCCTGTTTGGAGTGACACCGATTTCTATAACGACATCATTCTGCCCGAGGTATTTTGCAAATGGAGCACCAATGGGTAACCTGTCTTCCAGCACCATAATACCGGAGTGGTCTTCACCCATGTTCATTTCTTTAGCAGAGCAAATCATGCCCTCGGAAAACTCACCGCGTATTTTGGATTTCTTAATTTCAAATTCACCGTTTGGAATAATTGCACCAATCAATGCAACACAAACGGTTTGTCCCGCATCTACATTGGGTGCACCGCAAACGATGTTCAGTATATGGTCTTGTCCTGCATCTACCTTGCAAACACTGAGTTTATCCGCGTTTGGATGTTTTACTCTTTCCAGAACTTTACCTATTACAAAATTTTTGAGCTTGTCTGCCTGATTTTCAACGCCTTCCAAATCAAATCCAATACTGATTAAGCCGGTTATTAATTCATCGGCAGGTAGTTCAACATCTATATAATCTTTGAGCCAGTTAAGTGATACTTTCATAAACTTTGTTAAATGAGTTACAAATATAGCAAATATCGGAGTAAGATTAAAGGTTGAAGGTTGGAAAGTTTGAAAGTTGGAAGGTTGAAAAGTTGGAAAGTTGGAAAGTTGGAAAGATACTGTCTGAATCACAGATTTCACTGATTATAATGATGTCACTGATATACTCTTATCTATCCATCTGGTGTATATAAATTATAATTTGCTATAACATATAGAGTATAAAAAAAAGCAATGAAGTTTTATCTGTGAAATCTGTGATTCAGATAATATCTGTGAAATCTGTGATTCAGATAATATCTGTGAAATCTGTGATTCAGAAAATATCTGTGAAATCTGTGATTTAGATAATATCTGTGAAATCTGTGATTCAGAAAATATCTGTGAAATCTGTGATTCAGACAATGAAAGCGTTAGCTTTTGAAAACCGGAGGATTTATAATAAAAAAAGACAAGGGATTACATTTTTTTTCAGAATTATTTAACTGTAAGTTGCTCCGTATAAATAAACCGCATTACCTAAATGATGATTAACCCCTTGTCAAAAATAAAATTGTATTTTAACCCGTATTATTATCACAATATCCGCACTAAACTCTCTCACTCGCCAACTCCCGACTCTCGAACCCTACTTCTTCTCTGAGTCTAATGCGGCTTTGAGTGACTCAAGGTCTCTTGCTACTTTAACACCGGGTATTTCCACAACTGAGCCGATTTGTGCAATAAAGCTGCCCTGTACTTCACCGGTCTTATATGTTGTAAAGCCGATTCTGTATAAGCCAATAACCAATGCTTTTGCCGGGTTGCTTACTTCAGTACTTATACGCATCTGTGAATTATATTTATTTCCTGATGGCTGTTTTGGTAATTCACTATTGTCGTCATTTTGTCCATAGTTAAGCCAGCCTGCTGTTTTGCCGTTTGTAACAATATCTTCATATGATATTACATTATCTGCTCTCTCAAATGATATCCATGTATCGAAATAACTTTTTGTATCGGTTGAGTTAGCTGTGTAATCTTCCATTACAAAATCTTCTTTTCCGGGTTTCATTTTTTTAGGAACAGGAGATACCATTCTCAACCCTATTTCAGGTGAAGCGACCGGAATCCAAACGTACAGGTAATAATATTTTTTCCCGCCTTTTTCTTCGTCAGGTGTTGCACCCGGCTTTATGTAACCGTAAAAACTTATAACATCAGTATAAGGAACACGCACTTCGACGCCAAATGCTTCCTGCTTGCCGAGGTCAGCTTCAAATGTCGGAAGTTCCTGTGCTTTTGCCCATGTTGTTAATGCAATTGTAACAGCAATGAATAATAATATTCTTTTCATAAGATTAATCTAAAAATTAAATAACTATTTATGTTGAAATTTTTTTTTCGAATATGAATAAATAAATATAAAACAATAGTTTCGAACTTTCAATTCAGTAAATTTTGCTGAAAGAAAAATTAAGGTACCACAGACATTTTTAACCTGAGCGAAGTCGAAGGACCAGTCTGTGAAAGAAGAACGTGGTAGCACAGACCCTCCTTCTACCTTACGCAAATCATAATTCAATTTGTTACCGAAAGAGATATACAGGTAGTTTCAGTTCCTGTCCTCACCCCCCGACCCCCTCTCCTATGATAGGTGTTAGGAGAGGGGGAGTTCCTTTTACTTTTAAGATTTTATTATTACTCAAGTTCTATATTTTTATGTCTCCCCCTCT
>RPQH01000153.1 GCA_003820375.1 Ignavibacteriota bacterium | reverse complement strand
AAGGCAAAAGCACTATCACTATGACCTTTAGAGGTTCTTTCTGCATCGAAACCAATAGTATTGTTTTTGGACACTGTCTTTTTAACTGAATGGATTTGGTCTATTAAATCTTGGTCGTCTGAAATCTTTATACGTTCCTGCTCTAAGACTTTTTTGAGATTGGTTACGATTTGTGTTTTGAATGTGGGATTGAAATGAACACCTTTAACAAAACTATATTCACGTTCTAAGTCTTCACCTAATTGATAACCTATACCGCCTTTATCTATATAAACTCTTTTTGGTTTTTCACATTCTAATATTGTTGAGATAACCTGCTTTTGTTCTACGAAAGTGCAGTTCTTTAAAACTTCCTGATGGGTAAGATAAAAAATATCATCTTCAGTTTTTGTAAGAACCATTATAGAAGTTAAGTCATTGGTTCTACCTATATCGATACCTATAAATTTTTCACCGTTTACAACCTTGGGAATTTCTGCAATTGCTTTTGTAATGATAGAATAAGGGAAATAACTTGTCTTTTCATCTAAGAACTCACACAGAAAGTTTTCTCTAAAACCCTCTTCGTCAAAATTTTCCCTAATACTGTCAAGGTTTATCTTTAAACCATCTTTAATCGCTTGATGAACATCTATTAAATGCCTGCTGAAACCTTTGTATTTATGTTCGCTATTAAAAATGCGGTGGAACATGTTAGATTGACCATAAGGGCGGGAAATGATACGCAGCTTATAACCTTGAGTAGTAATTGGAAACAAAGACTTGTAAAGCTGTTCATCTTCCTGATGTAAAGCAAATTCATCAAGAATAAGATTACCTGTAAACCCTTCACCTGTAACGGCATTAGAAGTTAAAGATTTAACATCAACGCCGTTAATTTTACAATCTGTTTTTGTCCTTGCTGTGAAAGGGATTGAAACACCTGCTGCAGAAAAATAATCAGCCCAGGTATAAAACTTATCGAGTAAATGAACTGATTGGCGTTCTGACCTGCTAACGAAATAAACAGGTTCACCTCTCATTACATCAATTAAGCCTTCTAAAGCTACGGTGAAACTCATTCCTATCTGACGGCTTTTGCAGCATATCTTATATTGTGAGTTATCTAAAATCCATTTTCTCTGATATTCAAAGAGCTGGTTATAGATTATATCATTTAGGACCTTATCTATATAGTGGAGCTTCTTTACGGGCATTAAACCTCTTTATTCTTTTCAAAGAACTTTTTCCTTAACTCGGCAAGGTTCTTCTGATCTACTCTTACATTTTTGGATTTGGCTTTGCTGCCTTTGTCTTGGAAGTCGAAAAGATTCTTTAAAAGGAATTGAATATTAGTAGGGCTGTATTTCTTACCATCCAGAAGCATTTTATTAAGCTTAGCTTCTATCATATCTAAAGCGATTTCATAATTCTTATAAGCTGGGACGGATTTTTGAAGTGACAATTCGAAAGCTGTAAAGGTTATCCCTTTTTGTGAAGTGAAATCTTTAAGGAAAAAGTTTTCACCTTGCTTAATCCATTCAATAAGTTCTAACGTTAGTTCTTCAATGTTAGGAAGTAATACCGGGGGTTTAGCCAAAATGTATCAGATAAGTTGATAATAAGAGGCATAGAATGCCCTGTGTAATTATTATACTATAAGATGAGATTAAAACAAAAGTGTGTAAATGAATTGAGTTAAAAAAGATAAGGTAGTATTTTATAAAAATATAATAAAATGATGACAACAAAATTAAAGAAAACCCAAAAGAATGAATTATATGATATAATTAAAACTAATGGCATGAACCCGATATTATTCAATTGTGAAGATAAATTGTTTAGTTCAATGCAAGAAGACTCTTATACAAAAATCAGTTACATACCAGAAAAAGAATATTATTGTAATACACATTCAAACGGAAATGAATATTATACAATGACATATGTACCGGGAATAGATATAATAAAAGAAGAAAAAACAGTTTCTTCCTGGTTTATTGTAAAAATGAACTTTATATATTGGATTACAGCTTTAAAAGAAGAAATAAATGCGCCTGATAAATGGGAAACAGTAAAAGAAATAAGGGAACAATTTATAAGTGATGAAGCAGGAAATACACCATATACAGAAGAAGAGATAGGAGAATTAAAATTATTAGTTAATAGATTCAAACAAGAAATAAAAGAAAAAACAAGTATAACACCAGAAGATTTTGCCCGGCTTGAAAGTAAAATAGACCACGTAATGACGAAAGTAAATAAACTTGGAAGAATAGATTGGAAAAACTTATTAATAGGAACAATAATAAATGCTATAACAGACCCGAGTACATTTATGAATATATGGGCAGCAACAGGAAACCTGTTAATTGCCGGCTTGAAATTATTACCACAATAATTTATTTTTTCCTTGACTTTCGAAACATTATATATTATTTTCTGACATAGTTAAAAAAGAATATGAGCGAAAAGCTGACACAAATAAATAAGAATATAGAAGCAATCTTAAAGAAAAAAGATTGGACTATGTATAGACTTGCTAAAGAATTAGAGCTGCCTTATTCAAACCTGCATAACAGATTTACAGGAAAAGCGAAATGGACGATCGATGAACTATTTACATTAGCTGAACTATTAAGAACTGATATAATGAATTTGATAATAGGGGAAACAGGAAAAGAAAAACTTATAAATGATTTGCGAAAAGAGAATGAAGCATTGAAACAAGAGAATGAAGATTTAAAGAAATATAAAACCGCAATAGAAAACTTAAAAAATATTAAATAAGAGACGTGACTAAACGTGAGTTAAATATTAGCATTTCGGCTTATTTTACCGTAAAAACCCAACTTGAGAGGGCGGCGTGTTAACCAATTACACCAATGCGCCGGTTTTTCAATTAAGAATTAAAAATGAAGAATTATGAATTAAAAAGAGCTTAAATCTTTATGTTTTCCAGATAAATTTCTTAATTATTCAAAGATAACAATAATTGCAAATTAATGCTATGAATCAAATTATAACCATTATCACAGCTTATCATAAAATTCTGCCATCTTCTTTCTTCCATTCTCATCCGGTAATTTGCCATAACCTGCACCCATATTATCGACTAAATGTTTGGGATTCGATGTACCGGGTATAACACATGTTACTGCGGGATGCGAAATTATATATTTAAGAAAGAATTGCCCCCAGCTTTTTATATCATATTCAGCAGCCCATTCAGGTAATTTCTTATCTTTTACATCGCTGAATAAATTACCTTTATCGTAAGGTTCATTTATCAATACAGCAGTTCCACTATCAAGTGCAGCTTTAAGCAAGCTTTTTTCTGCATTGCGTTCTTTGATGGAATAATTGAATTGAACAAAATCAGGTTTTTCTGATTTTACAATTTCTTCAATTTCATCATGTACGGAATCCTGAGAAGTAGTAATACCAAAATACCGGACTCTTCCTTCTTTTTTCCATGCTCTTAAGGTTTGCAAATGTGTTTCCCAGTCAACGAGATTGTGTACCTGCATAAGGTCAATAACATCACGTTTCATTTTCCGTGCAGAGTCTTCCATTTGAGAGATGCCATCTTCCCTGCCGCGTGTCCACACTTTTGTAGCAAAAAAGAATTTATCAGATAATCCCAATTCACTTGTCAGGTCACCAATAACTGATTCAGACCTTCCGTACATTGGTGATGAATCAATTACTTTACCGCCTTGGTCCACCATTAGCTTAAGAACTGCACGCAGCGGCTCACGGTCATTATCAGATGAACCCACATCGAACTGCTGCCATGAACCAAGCCCGACAACAGGAATTAATTCTCCTGAGGACGGAACAGCACGTTTCAGCATTTCATCTTTAGTATCTTTTTTTAAATTAGTTGTGTTCAAATTTTCATTTATCTTAATATCATTATCTTCTCTTTTGCAAAAATAAGAAAAAGGTAAAGTCATTGCACCCATTGCTGCAATACCCATTGTTTTAATAACTTCCCGTCTTGTTTTAGAGTATTTCATAAAACACCTGTTTAATTTCTAATTTTTATTTAAATTAACAACTGTCGCAGGATTCTCGTTTTCTTTTTTGAATAACTCCATTTGTTCTTTTTTAATTTGCTGCTTTTTACCCATTATTAATCCATTCACAGCCCAAATGGCTGCAATGGGAACAGCAAATAGAGCCATAGCTGAAAGCCCGAAACCTATGCCTGTTAACCCTGCGAAGACCCAGCTAATAAGTGCATCGCTGCCCCTGTAAACTGCTGTATCGATAAAATTTTTTGCTTTATAACGCTCCTTCCGGGAAGTAACAGTATACAGCACTTCTCTTCCCGGCCGCGATAATGAAAATTCACCTGCACGGTGTATTACCTGTACAACTATCAAAACAGGTAAAACCGTTGCTATGCTTAAAGTTAACAGCCCGATTATATCTAGCACAGGTATAAATGCCAGCAGTATGGCAAGTCCGAATTTTTTAATGAACCTGTTAGTCACAAACAACTGTGATGATATTGCAATAATATTTGTCGCAAGGTCAATAGATGCAAACAGTGCAGTTCTTTGTGCCGAATCTTTTATTGTATCTCTTACTATGTTTGCCTGCTCAAAATATAAAAATGTAGAAACAGATGAATAGCATATTATCAAAAGGCAGATTCCTAAAAGATAACGTGAAGTAAATACTGCTTTGATACCATCAAGTATTCCGCCGCCAATGGGCTTTTGATTTATATCTTCACCAGAACCATTACTTATATTTTTCAACTGGAATTTCTTTGACCAGGAGACTAAGCTGAAGATGCATACTGTAGAGAACAACAGCATCCCAGCAGCTATCAATAATAGGTTTACAGGACCTAGTGGAACAGACAGAGATGCAGCAATTGCAGGACCTGCGATTGCTCCTGCACTTCCTCCCGCGGCTATAATTCCAAACAAACGTTTTGATTGCTCATTGGTATAAACATCAATCATAAAGCTCCAGAAAACAGAAACAACAAACACGTTAAATACGCTTAGCCACACAAAAAATATACGTGCAAGTACCGCATGGTCAAAACCCAAATTAAACAAAACATAAAAAGTCAGGATGTTCAGAGTGAAAAAAATATAAACATATGGAAGAAACCTTTTACGCGGATATCTTTTAGTCAGCCATGCAAATATTGGCACTACAGTTAGCATTGAAATAAACGTTGCAGTAAACAGCCATGGGAGATTCTCTATGCCGCCGGCAATACCCATTTCATCACGGAAAGGACGAAGTATATAATTTGTGCTCAACAATGTGAAAAAAAATATAAATGAGTACACAAGTGCTGCAAGTTCATACTTTTCAATAAGAAACCATCGCTTAAGATATAAATATAAACCGTTTCCGTTCTCTTCTTTGCTCATAATATCTCAAATATATATTTCACAATAACAATTTTAACATGAAGAATATTATGAAAGTTCATAATGTAAAAGATTAAAATATAGAGTGGAAATATCCTTAGATTATTACTAAATTCATAATTATCAGAAAATAATATCTATATGAAGAAAAATTATTCGCTTTTATTCCTAACCATTCTGTTTTTCTTTGCACATGATATTGATTCACAGATATTAAGAGGTTATGGTTTTAAAATTGGCGGCAGCGTTGCCAATCAAACTGTGTCTTTAAATGATGAATTTATCAACACGTTTTACAAAATGCCTCCCGGACTGAGATTCTATTTTAATGCAGCAGGATTCGTTGAATTACTTAACAATAAATATGTAAGCGGTATTGCCGAGTTATCTCTTAACGGGAAGGGAGCAAATTATATTTACGATAAAAAAAATGAAAACGGTGTAAATATAGGTACAGAATCGCTGTCCAATACTTTATATAGCTTTTCATTCAGCTTAAATCCGAAGCTCCGTTACCAGATGAAGCGTAAAGAAATATACATAATTGCCGGTCCCCGTGTTGATGTTATTTTTACAGATAATATAGATGTTGATTTCAAAAAAACATACAGTATGAGAAATGATTTTGTATTCGGCTGGAACGCCGGCATAGGTCTGGACATTTCCGATTTTATCTTTGAAGCAATGTACCAGGGAGATCTTTCCAATACAATTTCAACCGATAAAGGAGATATTAAAAATTATTCCATATTATTGCGTGTGGGCTTAAACTTTAAAAAATTAAAATGAAGAAGAATAAAACCCAACTCATTAATCTGCTCATTTTGATTTTAATTGCATTTACCATTCCGGCTTGTCCTTTGCTGGGAGATATAATGGGCAGCTACGGTGACGAATATTTTCGTGTACAAATAGATAGTGTAAGTGTTCCCGCATCCATAACACTAAATGATAATTTGGAGGTCAGGTTATGGGGTGTCGTGGGAAAAGACAGCTGTTATTCGTTTTCACATTTCCAATCTTCCGTTAAGGATAATGACCTCAATTTAACTGCCTGGGGGTATTTAAGAGATACATACAGGGTTTCATGTGCACAGGGCAATGTTTTATTGGATGGAAAGATATATAATGTAACTCCGCAGAACAGGGGGATATTCAGGATAAATATACATCAGCCCGATGGAACCGTCGTCAGCAAAGAGGTAAATGTCAATTAATAAAAGTAATTTTTATAAAGCCGGATTTTACTTAATTTTGTAAAGTATGATTCCCGGGTTTTTAAAGTTTATTAACTTATCAATATTATGTTGAAAAAAATACTAATTGTTTCATTATTCCTAATTACATCTCTTTCTTATTCTGATTCACAGTGGATAAAAACAACCGGACCAAACACGCAGTATATATCTTCTTTATTATTGTACGGCAACAGCCTGTTTGCAGCAACTACAGATGGAATATATGTATCCTCGAACAACGGCACCACATGGGTACTGAAAAATAACGGGATAAACACTACTAATAATACAACTTACTGTCTAATAACTGCAGGTAATAAAATACTCTGCGGTTCGGATTCGGGAGTTTATGTTTCCTCTAATAATGGTGATTCATGGACAAGGAAAAACAATGGTATTCCTGTTGGATATGCCCGCAAGATAAATGCTTTTTTGCTTTACAACGGCACAAATATTTATGCCGGTACCGATAGAGGAGTTTACTTATCTACAAATAACGGTGAGTCATGGGTCGCGCGTGATGCCTCAATAGACAGTTATATCATTTATTCGTTTACAGTTAAAGATAATAATATCTTTGCAGGTACAGATAAGAAGGTTTTCCGCTCATCAGATGCAGGGTTGAGCTGGGTTACACTTAGTACAGGTTTTCCTGTCACTCATACATCTGCAAAAGCACTTGTCACTATGGGTCCCAATATAGTTGTGGGTTTGTGCTGCGGAGCAGGGGCTTATTTATCACATGATAACGGGGAAAGATGGGGTAAGATTCATGATATGACTGCCAATGTATTTGTATCAAATGGGAATAATATAATAGCCGGCGCAATTGAGGGAGTACTTGTATCCACTGATAATGGGGCTACATGGACAGAGCGTAACGAAGGACTGCAGTATTTAACAACAACTGCTTTAGCTTATAATGCCACAAAAATATTTGCAGGCGTTGAATTATATGTCTGGTACCGCCCTGTAGGTGACCTTATCGGTGTTAATAAGATATCATCAGAAGTGCCTGTGCATTACAGCTTATCACAAAATTATCCTAACCCGTTTAATCCGAAAACAATTATCAATTATCAATTAGCAATGAGCAATAATGTCCGGTTAATAATCTATGATGTAATGGGCAGGGAAGCAGCAATGCTTGTTAATCAAAAGCAAAATGCCGGTACATATGAAATTGAATGGAATGCTTCCACCTATCCAAGCGGGGTGTATTTTTACAAGCTTGAAGCCGGAGGTTTTGTGATGAGCAAAAAGATGGTACTGATAAAATAATACCATGTGAATTTCGCTAATTAACGTGAATTAAATAATTAAATTTATTAAGGCGTTCTGAATAAGGACGCTTTTTTTATAATTTAATCAATTTTGACTCTTGAACTCCCGACTCTTGAACTCCCGACTCTTTAGTGCATTTTTCAGTACATATTTTTTTCATCCTTCCAAAATCTAACCAAATCCGTGAGCAGCATTTACCAGCTTTATTACGACATGCCTTAATTTATTTCGATATTATCAAAGAACGGTTAATGATGCTTATATATTGATATAAGCTCCATCAATATAATTTAATATAGTAAAAGCTAATTGTCAAGTTTT
>RPQH01000152.1 GCA_003820375.1 Ignavibacteriota bacterium | reverse complement strand
TAATCTGTAATCTGTAATCTGTAATCTGTAATCTGTAATCTGTAATCTGTAATCTGTAATCTGTAATCTGTAATCTGTAATCTGTAATCTGTTATTGGTTATTTGTAAAAGCTCTTCTGTAATAATTTATCTGCCCGACATGATAAGCAAAATGTGAAATCAATCTTGAAAGGGCATATGAATAAGTTATATTTTCCCCAAACTGAGATGAAGGAAAAATATCATCAAGCACATCATCATTGAGGTTATCAAATTCAGTATCAACTATAGTTCGTGTTATTTCTATCTGTGACAGCAAGTCTTCACGCGGAACATTTTTTACTTCAAATTCATGCTCACGCTGGCGGATATAACCTGTTTGCCCGATTGTTGCTCCAATAAAATGCTGAAGATTTCCGCATATGTGAACACATAGAGTACCGGGAGCGTTGTTAATAGAACCTCTTTTATCCCAGATTCCTTCTTCAGTTTTTATGGCGTCTATCTCTTCACGAAGCTGGTCAAGGTACCTGATGAAAAGGTCTTTGTAAAGCAGGATTAATTTGTTTTTTACTTTTTTCATATTATTTCTATACCTAAAACCGCATCTCTCAATTTTCCGTTCGGCTGTTTGTAAAATGGCACTCCCAGTATTTGCATTGATTGTACCTTCATATCATATTTAATATCTTTTAGTGTATCGGATTTTTCTGCCTCGATTGAAAGGAAAATGAACTCTGCAATCTTTTTTGCATCTACTTTTGTGAAGTTAAATCCGGTCATTTTTACATTGTACTTTTGCGGAGATGCTACAGGATTTCTTAATGTAAATGTACCGCCCAGATTTTTTACCGAGTCAATTGTCATCCAGAAAGCAGGTACATAAAATAACACATTGCCTTCAGTTTTGTTAGGACTTCCGAACAGGTTCGATATCCATCCTCCCGATGAATTACGCGAGATAATGTTCACATAAGTATTCATCAGCCAGAAAGGTTTATAAATGAGTTCTCCCTGTCCCTGAACTATTGGTTTAGCAAAGTTAATTTCAATTGGAACAAGATTATCATCAATTATTTCATAACCGTTGCCGCAGCTTGAACAGTAAACAACATTATCATTAACTTCGACAACCAGCCCGCTGTCACATGACGGGCATTTTAAAGCTATTAATTTAAAATCTTCCACTACTTTAGTTTATAAGGTTTATAAAGTTTGTAAAGTTAAAAACGTTTATAAAGTAATCATAAGATTTTAAAATCATACACCTTTATGAACTTTATAAACCTTATGAACTTTAAGAACTATCTTCTATTTTCTTAAAAAGCTTGAAGCAAAACTAACTACATCACCGACATCCATATTTGCTGTAATGGGCGATCCTTTCACAATATTTTTCGCGGCAGGTTTCTTTGTTTCAACAACAATTCCGGTTCCTTCTTCAATTTCCCCGCCATACCGGAATTTCTTATACGCCCACTTGATGATAAATATACCGAAAATAATTGCAAATACATATATAGCCAGTGCTGCTTTTGCACTGTCTTCTCCTCCCACTATACCAAATGCACCGAAGAATGTTGCCAAATACATCCCGACTCCCAGTCCTAAAATTCCAACTACTGCCCGGTAAAGATTATTACCCGGTGCTTTACCATAGCAAATTGAGCCGTCTTCACCATCTACAACTACCTGGTAAGTACGGTTTTGGAATACATATCTCACTACCCAGAGAGGATAATAAACGATATTTACACCCGGACGTACGAGGTCATTATGCTGGAATGTAACCTGGTCAACCCTTGTGCTGTTAATTGCTTCCTGAACAAAATCAGCTTTAGCCTGGTCTGAAATTTCCTGTTCTGATGATACGATATTGAACAGCATTCCTTCAGTTTGAAGCTGTTCAAAATTAACAGGACGCATTTCATCACCTGTTAGATTTACCTTTCTTACACCAAGCTCAGCAACATCACAGGCTGCATATGTCCTGTCATAACTTTGAAGTATCTTCTTTTCTACATCAACATAATATGTTTCAGTTCTGCCGTTAACAGTTCTGGTTCTTCTTTCTCTTCCAAAAACCCAGCCTATAACGTCAGCTCTTACCCGCCAGTAGGGGATATAAACCAGGAACGCATCATCAACCTTGCATGATGTTTTTAATCCTCTGGCTTTAGCTAATCCTTTGCCAAGCCAGCCCAATGTATTTTGAATAGCAATATTACGCTGAAGCTTATTTGGCACATAAAACTTCAATGCACCATCAACACCTTTAGTAATAAGCAGAGTACCGCAGTATTTGCAGTTAAAGGATTTAACTCCCTCTCTCATATCCTGTTCGCCATTGCAAGCAGGACAGGTAACGCCTTTTAATAATTTTTCAGCCAACTTTAGAGTTCTTTAAGTTTGTTAAGTTTGTTAAGTTTGTTAAGTTTGTTAAGTTTGTATTAATCTCTTAAATATTTTATCAACCCCATAATCATTCTGGAAATCTCGGAACATTTTGCATAAATATCTTTAAATATATTATCATCAACATGTTTTCGGTCTAAAGCTACATACATTGCAGATTGAATCTCTGATGTTGAACCATGTGATATATTAAGATAATTAATAAACTCTTTATTACTTCTTCTACCAAAACCTTCTGCAATATTTAACATAATTGATAAAGCTGCACGGTTCACTTGATTTTTTAATATAATATCTGCTTTAAATTTACCGCATTCTGTAATTTTATCAAGTTCTCTTACTAATTCCCTGGTTTTATCCAGGCATTTATATCTTCAAATCTATTAAATGTTGACACTATAATAAATTTCTTTAAACAAAAATATTTCTTTAGTTTTGGAAAACTCTTTAAGTTTAGAAAACTTAATAAACTTAAAGAACTTAATAAACCTAAAGAACTTATTATACTTTTTTCGCTATAAAATATGCCATTATCATTAATGGTAATGATACAAGCCCATAGGCAAAGACTTTAAATATTTCGCCGTTAATAAACCCTCCATCTGAATCTCCAATGGCAAAGCCCAATACAAAGCATATTATAGACGTAATCAGAAAAGCAACTATTCCCATAATAAATAATACTCTGAAAGGTGCTTCGCTCTTTGCCGGATAAACATTAGCATAAACAAGTCCTGATGAAGCCTCAACCAATGCAGTATAGGTCTGATTATTAAAATAATAATAGAACTGGTAAAATGTAATATGCACCAATGCAGCTTCGGCAACAGTATCTAAGTTAACTCCTGAGCTTTGCAGCCATGTTTTCGCGGAATCATACAATACATCCGGTTTTACAATTTCATCGTCATTGTATGATTTCTGGTCATAAAATTTCAGTGAACCTGCAGGTATAGGTAATTTCTTTATTTCTGAAACTGATGTTGATGCAGCCGGCTGGATATAAATTTTATCTCCGGCTGTATCTTTGGTTTTAAAATACCAGACAGGAAAATAATAAAAGCTGGTTTTAGCCATCTGGGCTTTCTTATCAAGGTCTTTTACTGTATGATTTCCTGCCATCCATCTTTTTAAATTGCCTTCAGCTTCATTTGGTTTAAAGTTGCATGCAATTACGTAGTGGAAAACGACTTTTCTTTTATCAAGGAACAGTGAAGAGGCACAGAAGGGGCATTCAATAAAAGTCTCGTCCTGCTGAACTTCTACATCTGCTGCACATTGAGTACATTTTATTTGCATAATATGTTATATTCCCGCAAAAGCCAGCACGCCGCAGGCAGGCGGGAATCGCTAAATTTTAAATTATTGTTATTTTTGATTGAAGAGACCCCGCCTGCCTGCTTCAGGCAAGCGGGGATTCCACTTTATAATTTAGAGAGTAATTCTTTCTTCTTGGTATTAAATTCTTCTTCGGTCAATGCACCGGCTTCTTTAAGCTTAGCAAGCTTTTCAATCATAGCAATAACATCATCAGATGATTGCTTGGTCTGCTGCTGCCCGCCTTGCTGCTGCTGCTGCCCCATTGAGCCCATCATCATATTGGCCATAGTCATACCGGCACCAAGTCCTACACCAATACCTGCTGCTCCGCCCTGACCTTCATTTTCAGCGGCTTTTTCCATTGCCTGTGCAGTTTTGAATTTCATGTATGAATCAAGATTACCAACTGCTGACATCGAGCTTCTTTCGTTTATCTTCTCCTGTACATCATCCGGAGGAACAATACCTGCAATAATTAAATCTGTGAGCTCAATACCCATTGCATTGAAGAAGTCTGTGACCTCAGCTTTAATTCCTGTTTCTATCTGTCCATAGAATTGTCCGAGATCGAAAACGGTCTTAAGATTTCTTCCAAGGACAACATTCATTTTAGAAACAATTGAATCACGCAGGTAATCTTCTATCTCCATTGTTGTATATTTACCCTGCGTACCCACAATTTCCATAATGAACTGTTTTGGGTCTTTTACCCTGATTGAAAACTTACCCGAAGCACGAAGCTGAACATAGTTAAGTTCACTATCTCTGAAGTTAATTGGCGACTTAGTACCCCATTTCAAATCGATAAATTTCTTCAAAGAAACAAAATATGCCTGTGCCTGGAATGGAGAATTGAATCCAAAAGGAAGGGATAGCAGCTTAGTGATTAATGGTATATTTGCAGTAGTAAGTGTATGTCTTCCTGCAAAAAAAGTATCAAGTGCTTTCCCGTCACGGTAAAATACTGCAGCCTGAGCATCCTGCACAATAAGCTGTGCTCCCATTTTGATATCGGTTGAACCGCCCTGCGGCTCTCTGTGAACCATCTCACGCCCTGAATCATCAAAAAATTGAATTATTTCTAGTGCTATTCCCATATTTCATCCTTTTATATAATTGTGTTGTAAAATTTTACTTAAATTAATAACTTATGTGCAAATATACAATAATTTTCCAAAAATATTTTAAAATTATTTTTGTAGGCATTATTACGGATATATACCTGTATATTGTCTGCCCTGATATTGTGTACTATTTAAATCCGTTTTCTAAACATTAATAAGATAGTTAATGCAGAAAAATAACAATATTCTTGCACCGTCATTGCTTCAAAGATTGGGATTATTTACAGCGACTACAATTGTGATAGGTTCCATGATTGGTTCCGGTATTTTCAAGAAGTCCACTACCATGGCAACTGACCTGGGTGCCCCCGGTATACTTATAGCAGTGTGGGTTATTGCCGGTATAATAACTTTAGCCGGAGCGCTTACCAATGCAGAAATAAGCGGTATGCTGCCAAGAGCAGGTGGGCAGTATGTTTATTTCAGAGAAATGTATGGTAACTTTATGGGTTATATTTACGGCTGGTCAATCTTTTCTGTTATACAAACCGGCTCAATTGCAGCTATTGCTTACATTTTTTCCACTTATCTGGGTTATTTCTTCGAAGCTCCCAGGCTTTCACCTGAATGGGAAGCATGGGGATTTTCAATTCCCATTGCGGGGGTAAGTGTGCTTGACCTATATCCCCTTAAGGAAATTGGTTTAAAGATAATGACTATCTTTCTAATTCTATTTCTTTCTACAGTAAATTATATTGGTGTTGTATTCGGCGGAATGGTTAATAATATATTTACTACACTCAAATCCGCTGCAATTGCTTTTATTGTAATACTTGCTTTAGCTTCGGGGGCAGGAAGCGGTGCTCATTTTACTCCATTTGTTAATGAGTCATTTCAATATCCTTCAGGTACATTACTGGGGGGAATAATACTTGCACTGAGCGGTGCGTTCTGGGCATATGACGGATGGAACAATATTACATATCTTGGGGCTGAAGTTAAACAGCCGCAAAAAAATATCCCTAAAGCTTTATTTATGGGAGTAGGATTTGTGATTGTAGTATATGCTCTGGTTAATCTTGCTTACTTATATATTCTTCCTGTAGAAACAATTGCAGGTTCAACACTGCTTGCATCGGATGTAATGAAAGCAATAGTAGGTGATTGGGGCGGTGCTTTTGTTGCTGTTGCCGTTATGATTTCTACTTTTGGAACAACCAACGGTACGATACTTGCTTCAGCAAGAGTATATTATGCAATGGCTAAAGACGGATTGTTTTTCAGGAAGCTGGAGGATGTTCATCATAAGTACAGAACACCCGGTCCATCCATTGTTGTACAGGGAATTTGGGCATCAATGATTGTAATGACAGGTACATTTGACCAGATAACCGATATGCTGATATTTGTATCATGGATATTTTACGGACTTGGAGCTTACGGTGTATTTGTTTTACGCAAGAAGATGCCAAATGCAGAGCGTCCTTATAAAGTTATAGGTTATCCTGTATTGCCGATAGTATTTGTATTATTTTCTGCATTCTTTGTTATATTCAGTTTTAAGGAAAATATCAGAAATGCCGTTTTTGGGCTTTTACTCGTTATTATCGGTATACCGCTATATTTTTGGTTTAAGAAAAAAGGCGAATCTGTTAAAGAAAACACATAATATTATTTGTATTATTTTAAATTAAATATTGCGTTTCGCTGATATTTTATGTTTCACGTGAAACATTTGTATAAATTATGCGACACGTAAATATAGCAATTTAGCACAATTGGGTAATTGTTAATACCTAAACAATAAGACTAAAGTTTAGTTTTCAATATTGCCGATTTTGTTCCATAATTGAGGTTTTCGTGATGAAATATATGCTCAAAAAATCACGTTAACCTTTTATATATATAATTGTTACCGGATATTTTGTGAATATGAAAAAGATTTTAAATATATTTTATACTGAATTCATCGTGACGTCATTATAAAATGAATGATTTTGAAATAAAATTGAAGGAATTATAATATTTGCAATATATCTCTCGTCCGGTATCATCTTTATTCTAACATTGGGGCATAAATGAGATTTATTAATTAGCTCAGGTTTGGAGAAATTTAAATCAGCCTGCATATTCTCAAATCGTTGTCGCTTTAAAAATAACAATATGGAGTGCATTAACCGTGTTAATGCATATAAATAGTTTCGTACGTCAGTTTCCTCTGCATTCTTATTTATGAAAATTTTATATTAGATTTTGTTAAATATTATTTATTTAAATCTTATTGAGTGACCCGCGAGCAATCGGGGCAGGCACTGACAGTACGAGTCACTATTTCACTCCGCCTAGGCGAATTCACTATTTTGTATATTCTTTTGTATGTTTACTTTCATTATTATCATTTATAATTAAGTATGTTAAAAGAAATATTTAACATACTTAATTATAAATGACCGCAATGAACAAAAATATTTTTGTATTTGTATTTTTTTCCCTCCTTTTATTTTTCAGCCGGCAAGTCTTTTCGCAAATAGCAATTGATATAGATTCAATTAAAACAGGTAAGGTGTATAAATTAATCATGTATGATAATCAGGAATTTATTGGAAAAGTTATTAGCAAAGATAATGAATCCTTAAAAATATCTTCCGGTAAAGTTACTTATAGATTACATAACCGGGATATTCATGAGATATATAAGGATGCCGGACATTCAGTTTATGAATATATATTTAGTGTTAGCGGAGGAATTACATATTACGGCGAGAGTGAAAGTTATCATTATCATTATTCTGTTCATAACAGTATAAATGGATTTAATGCCGGAATAGAAGGTATACATCCTATAAAAAAAACTAACGGACTAAGACTTTCTTTGCATTACAACAGCCTTCACAGAGATGATGATACTACAACAGCATCTCAAATATTTACATACACTGATGTGAATATTTACTCACTCACAGGGGATTACCTTTTGGGTAACTTCAATACTAAAAATAAATTCTATTATTATTTTAATATGGGAGCGGGTTTCCAAATTGTTGATGAAGGTACCTATACTTATACATATCTTAATAATACGTTCACTTATAATCCGAAACCTGTTTTTAAACTTATGATTGATTTGGGATTTACTGCAGGAATAAAAATTTCAAAAAATTTCGGATTATTCACTCATGCTCAATTTAATAATGTTTTCAATGGCTGGTTAATTTTTCTATATGATGACAGATCATATCCTTTAAGTGCAGGAATTTCTTATATGTTTTAATAAATAAGTATTCCATATGAGTTTTAAAATTTTATTTTGCATAATACTTTTCGTACTGCTTCTAAGTCCTTTATTCTAAAGTGACCGCCGGGTTCTTGGGGTGGACACACAGATAGTACACTGCATTAGTATGGTTGTTGGACGAGTGGATAACCGGAGAATCTTTCATCCATTGCAAGAACTCATCCGACGACCTGTGCCTGATATAAAATTTTTGTAAGTAAAGATAATTCTTACTTATTTTGAAAGTCGTCGGATGAGC
>RPQH01000151.1 GCA_003820375.1 Ignavibacteriota bacterium | reverse complement strand
GCTTTAGCGGGATGACTCTACCAACTGCCTGTCTGCCTCCGGCAGAAGTTACTCCCGCAAAAATCTATTTTAATTAAAGAACCCGTGACCAATCCCGCTTTAGCGGGATGACTCTACCAACTGAGTTACTCCCGCATTTAAAAATCTTTATTAAAGAACTTATCTAACAATCAATATTTTCCGGAAGATTTCTCTTAACGAGTTACTCCCGCAAAAATTTTTTTCAGAACAAATGATTACAACAAATCGAACTGTTGTGGGTAGGGAAGGATTCGAACCTCCGAAGGCATGAGCCGTCAGATTTACAGTCTGATGCGTTTAACCACTTCGCTACCTACCCAAATTTTCAAATCATAAAATTATCAATATTTTCAACTAAAATCAAGTTAATTTATGTTATATTAACACTTTCCTCAATTTTGGTATAGAATTCGTATGTCTCCGCTGTAAATCACCTTAAGTTCATTATTTATAAGGATTTGCAGCCCACCGTCCCTGTGAATGTCTGTTATTTTAGCTTTTCCCAGGAAATTTTTCTCATCTGTAAATACTATTTCTTTACCTATCATATTAAAATTTCCCATCCATTGTTTAAATATTTCTTCAAATTCCTGATTTTCAAATAAATACAAATTATCATTGATAACTTCAATTATTTTTATCAGTAACCGGGTTCTGTCAAACTCCCTGGCGAAAGTATTTGAAAGAGATGTTGTTTTGTAACTGAATTCCTTATTAAATTCTTTCTGGTTGACATTTATTCCGCAGCCTATAAAAAAATTACCTTCTAAAATATCCGATTCTATCAGAAAGCCGCTTAATTTTTTCTTCCTTAACAAAATATCGTTTGGCCATTTCAACTCAAGTTCACCTTCTTTGATGAAAACCTGTTCACTTTTCAGATATTCATTTATCCCTGATAATGTAAAATTTGTGAAAAAAAAATTCACTGATTGTATATCATCCGGTTCTATATTGAAATTCTTTTTTATTGTGAAGGTTAAATTTTTTTCCGGTTCAGATTCCCAGTACCTGCCGTACCTGCCTTTTCCCGTAACCTGGTTATCTGTTACTATAAGTACGTTGTCTTTATGCCTGAAATTTTTTGAATAATCATTAGTGGAATTTACCTCGGGTATATAAATGATATCTGAAATAAAAGTATTAGCTGCTATGCGGGATTCCAGTAATTCAATATCTAACTTCAATGCTGATTAAAACAAAAAAAATTATAAAAACATGAATTTATTTATCATTTCTTCTTGCACGCCTGTCATCATCGTTACGTCTTTCACTGCGTTCATCTTTGGCTGCATCTCTGTCAACTGCTTTGGCTTTTTGATTTTGACCGCCAAGCTCGGAATCCCTGTTGTCGTTATTCTTATTCTCATCTTTTAATCTGTCATAATCTATCGGAGAAATAATTCCATTATAGTTTAAAGCAGCGTACAGGTCAACCCGTCCAAAGCCATAATACTCATCCCAACCCGGCCTGTCTTCGCGTGGGTCGCCAACCTGGTCTTTGGCAGTTGCTGTAATAATATCTCTTAGTGTTTTGTTATTTCTTGTATTATCCTGGGCAAGCAGTAAAGATGCAATGCCAGTAACATAAGCTGTCGCCTGTGAAGTTCCGCTCCAGTATACGTCAAAATTGTAGTTGTCTTTATAATCAAGCCCGTAAACCCTGTTACCCGGGGCAATAACAGCAATATGTTTGCCCCAGTTACTTCCGCCGCCCCATGTGAATTGTCTGCATCTGCCGTCGTCTGTATCAGTCGCTCCGACTGAAAGTACATTCTTAAAACAGGCAGGGTAGTAGTTATCGCCGTTATTTTTATTCATCATGCTTGCAATAATCAGGCAGCCTGATTCATAGGCATAATTAACTGCGTTTTCAAGCATTTTGGAATAATCGTAACCGCCCTCACTCATATTAATTACTCTGGCTCCGTTATTGGCTGCATAATATAATGATGCTGCCCACCAGCTGTATTCACCAAGGTTTTCATCGTCAAGATTTTTGCAGACCATTAATTTACATTGCTGGTCAATCCCTGCATATCCAATACTGTTATTACTGTAAGCACCAACAGTACCGCAAATATTAGTGCCATGTCCTCCGTCGTCTTTAACATTAGAAGTTTCATAAGCAAAATTAAAGCCGTTAACATCATCTATATAACCGTTTCCGTCATCATCCTTGCCGTTTCGTATCTCCCTTGGATTTATCCAGATTCTTCCGGAAAGATCAGGGTGGTCAAGCTTTACACCTGAATCCAGAATACCTACTATTATACTGTCACTTCCTGTTTCAATTTCCCAGCCATTAATAACATTCATATCAGCCCCCATTTTTCCAGGTCTGCCAACAGTTGTTCTTATCGTTCCATCATTATATAATCCCCATTGCCTGCCAAAGAATTCATCATTAGGTTTAATTTTGCCCGTACCTTTTTGTGAAGCAGCTTCGCCTATGAAATCAGGTTCAGCAAAATCAATGCTTTTATTTTTTTCGAATTCGGTGCAAACATCCTTCGGGTCCTTTTTTCCTTCAAAATATACTTTATAATATTTATCAAGTCCGTATTTATTGAAAACCTCTTGTTTTGCATTTATGGCATCAGGAAAAATACGCTTTAATGCTTTTATACTTATTCCGGATTTAGAAGCTATATGATTAATTAATTCGTGAGCAGTAATTGCGGCAGTATTTCCCGCTGCTGTTGAGAAATGCACGTCATTTTTAAACTTTACTATAATATGGTCTTTAACATACAATGACTTGTTTTCATTTAACTCTGTGCTTACATCCTTTACAGGATAAAAGTTAAATAAAACGGTTAAAAATGTTAAAAATCCAATTATAATCTTCATACATTTTAAAAATGATATTTAAATCCTATTGAAAGCCTTGTCCCGTCAGCTAAGAACCTGGTGTAGAATGGTTCAGGCAGAAATGTTCTTTTATTATATTTACCCTGTGCATCGAATGATGCTTCTCTGAACTTAAACTCTAAATTTGCAGATAAGTTTCTTGCTATATAATACTCGACGCCGGCAAGTATATTTAAGCTGAAACCCGGCTTATTTTCAATAGATTGGGATTCAAGGTTTAAAATAACCCTTTTTTGCTTCCCAAAATAAAAGCCGCTTCCGCCGCCAATATATATTTTAAAGTTATCAGTACTTACAGGCAGCGGCCATTTAATACCAAATTCAAGCGGTATCAATTCAAATCTTTCCGTCGTCTTATAAGTCGTTATTCCCATCCCGTTATCCACTCTGTACGGCACATCCTGTGTTATTTTAATATATTCGGTTGATAAATAAAATACAAGGTCAAGATTGAATAACCGCGGTTCATAATTAAATTCTAATCCATAACCGTAAGTCCCGTCAAGCTCTTCCGAAATATCCCGCTCAATAGGGTCTTTTGAATTAATATTATTTAAAACTACTGCTGAAGAAATGAACATGCCATAAGCCGTCACAGAAAATTTCTTTGCCGGGTCGTAAAATTTCTTTTCGTCCCCGTTACTTTGCGAATATATATTCCAGCGTGCAGGGAATAGCACCAAAACGCAGACAAATAATATTTTAGCCGCTGTATTCAATACCGGCAAAGTTATAAAGTTTAGATAAATAAATGCTTCTTATCTGAAAAACTTATCCCTGTTATCTACAATGACTGCATGCTCTTTTAAATTTGCCAGCCATTGCTGGGTTATAGCTTGTTTCTTTTGTGATAAAAGCTGAGTTCTTATTTCATCACTCTTAGCTTTGTATATTTCGTTATCGAACGGTGTTATGTTTCTCATCTGAACAATGTAGTAACCGTTATCGGTTCTTATAGGTTCAGATAATTGTCCATTGGTCAATTTAAATAAAGCGTTAAGAAAATTAAAATCATTTCCAATCTGCTGATTTGGTCTCGATACTGAAACGCTGTCAGCTGATATTACATCAATCGGCGGCTGTGTAAGCTTTAACGAATTTATATCGTTCCCGGTTATTCTTCCTCTTAATTCATCAGCTCTTTGTTTTAATATATCCAGCTTCTTATTGTTCAAAACTTTAGGCCTTACTACAGTTTCTTTTACATCTTCATAGCTCATTGTTCCTGCATCCATTTTTTCTGTGAGTATATAAACGCCGTACCCGCCCTGAATTTTTATTGGGTCGCTGATACTGTTTTTGCTTTCATTGAATGCAAATTTTATCAGCATTGCGTTCGTGCCTGCACCGGGAATATAAGATGTTCTGGTGCTCGGCGGTATTTCCTGTACTTTTAAATTCAGCTTTATAGCTTCATCAACAAAATCTGCCTTACGGGAAACGTATGCGAAATCTTCTGCTCTTTTTATCACAGCATCTTTGGTCTTTGTTGAAGCTTTTACTAGCTTTTTAATGTCAGCTATTTTATATAACTTTTTCTTCTTATCGTTTATCTTTATTATATGATATCCGAATTGTGTTTTAACGGGTCCTACAATATCTCCGGGATTTCCGTTCATAGTAGCTTCTTCAAATTCCTTTACCATTGCCCCTTTAGTGAACCATCCCAAATTTCCGCTCTTGAATTTATTTCCTGCATCATCTGAATTTTCTGCGGCAAGCTTTGTAAAATCTTCACCTGTTTTTGCACGCTTATATATCTGTTCTGCTTTTATCTTTGCTGCATTTGTATCTGACCCAAAACTTATTAATATATGGTTTGCGTTTACAAATGTTTCATTTCCTTCTTTTGTATCGAGAAGGCGAACCAGGTGGAATCCGTCTGATGCAATAATTACATCAGATACACTGTCTTTTATTGCCGAATTGCAGAAGGCTGCTACTTCAGGTGAAAGCTCGTTTGGCTTATACCATAACGTGTCATTATATTTAACATCCGAGTTAGTGTTTACAAGGTCTTTAAGGTTTGTGTCGTTTACAGCATATCTTTTTAATTCTTTAGTTAGTGCCTTTAATTGTTTTGCGGTAACCGTACTGTCTTCAGCTATCGGGCTGTCTGAAAAAAGAACATATTTCATCTTTACTGATTCTTCACGCTTAAAATCATCTTTATGTGTCTCGTAATAATTCTTAAGCTCTTCTTCTGTTATCTGAATCTGGTTATCAGGGACCAATGCAGGAGCCAAATGAATATAATTGAATGATGCAAATATATTGTCATCTATAAATTTTTGCTTTACTTCACTTTCGGAAACTCTGACTGTTCCGGTGATAACACTTGTGAGCTTCTGGCTGAGAAGAATCTGTTTCAGATATTCTTCAACCTGTGACCAGAACTTGGTAGCTTCCGGTGCCTTGGATTCAAGTGCCTGCTGGTATCCTGCCATGTTAAATTGCCCGGTCGAATCAATAAAACTCCTTTTTACGGCATCAGGCAGTGTTTGCGGTTTATTATAAACCCAATCCAGTATTTCCTGGTTCGTTACCCTGATTCCAAGCTTCTCTATTTCCTGTTGTACAAGTGTTTGAGTTACAAAGTTATCCCAGACCTGATCTCTTAACATTTGAATCATAGCTTCGTCCGGGTCTTCACCTGTTTGTTGTTTCTGCTGTTCTATTGCCAGCTGAAGCTGGCTTTCAAATTCTGTATATTTGATCTCTTTTCCATTAACAGACCCTAACATAACCGTCTGTCCGCCGCTCATTCCGAGGTAATCCATTCCCCATTCAAACACAATAGTTGCTATAAAAGCTAAAACCAAAATGATCAGAATGATATGCGTCTTATCGCGCAATCTGTTCATTAGACCCATAATAGTGTAGTTTCCCTTTTAATTAATAATTTGTGAAAATCTAACAAATATAGCTTTAGGTAAGTGAATAATCAATGAAAATTAAACAATGATACATTATAAAAATAAATCACCGTTGGAAAGCTGCCATTAATAACTGAGTTGGCTGTTTATTAAAAGGTTAGTAATGACTTTCTAATATTCGAATTATTGTATTTTTAGGGGCCAGTGTCAGGTCTATTTTAATGCATGAGTTTATCTGTAAGTAAAAGAAGCTTATTATAGATAAGCATAAGCTTTCATTTCCTGCAAATGACCTAAAGGCAGGCCTGACACAAAATTCAAATGAGAAGGAGTGTTAATAAAATACAAATCACGTAGTGATTACCCGAATTAGCAATAACATAAATAACAGGAACAACTTCGTAGAAGTTACCCATTTAATAAAATAACTATGGGCAACTCCTTCGGAGTTTAATAAAAGTTCACATACAATTTCTGAAGTAAACTACATAAAAAATTCCGGTCATGGCTAAAGCCTGCAAGTTTTCTCCGATTAACCCACTAGCTGAAGCTAGTGGAAATATTTTTAATAATTTTGTAAAATAAGTGCATAGAGTGCACATAAATGCAAGGTTTCGTTCTGCCAGCCAGTGTCCTCGATTAAAAATAAATCTGTTTTTCATTTCTATTTTTTTTCACTTGTCATTTTTTTTTACATGTCATTCCAGCGAAGGCTGGAATCCATTGGGATAGATAAGGAGTTATTCTAAGAATTAGAGATTTTAATTAACTTGAAAGAAATTAAAAAAGTATTCTTTATTATAAAAGATTATACGTTTCATCTAAAATGGATTCCAGCCTTCGCTGGAATGACAATGAAAGGGAGATTATCCGTATCATCTATAGTGGATGACCCGGAGGGTACCCCCAGCCTGCGACCGCCATTGGCTGTCAGGCTGGAATGACAGACGTGTGAAGCACGCCCAAAGAGGTAAACTGGAATGACAATGAAAGGGAGCACTGATTGGACAGAACCGGTTTTATCCGGATATTATTTTACCAACATCATTTTTTTTGTCTCTGAAAAATCTTTAGTAGTTACTCTATAAAAATAGATTCCCGATGAACAATCTTTTGCATCCCATTTGAAAGAATAAGAACCAGCCTTCAGATACTGGTAGGATATTGTGTATAACTCCCTCCCAAGAATATCACATATTACAAGCTTGATATTATTACTTTTATTCAGGTCCAATTTTATTGTTGTATAAGGATTAAACGGATTTGGATAATTTTGATATAAGATAAAATCTTTTGGTGTAATAGAATTTATTTTCTTAATACCCGTATACCAAATAGGGTCTCCGCCAGTTGTAGTGTGGACTCCTGTTGGAATAGTTGTATAAGCCCATCCATTTAACTTTCCTTTAAAGTTAATAAAGGTATATGTACCGATATGAATGGTAGTATCGGGCACTTGATACAGCCAGTTTGTCCCACCGTTAATTGTTCTATATATCATGCCTCTAAACTGACCAGCACCATAGAATACTTGCCCACCTACTGCCCATAAGGTATCTTTATTCACCATTGAAAGTTTCAGCATAGAAGTAACTAAAATATTTCCTCCCGAAGGCAGAGTTTGGTTGAACCAGCTTAAACCTCCATTAGTTGTTTTCTTAATATATTGAGCACAATACCAGCCAGTTAGGCTGTCTGAAAAGCACATGTCATAGAATAACCCTTCACCTGATACTTGTGTCCAGCTAAAACCCCCATCTGTTGTTTTCTTCATTCCACCTCCGTCCATAAATCCAATTCTTGAGTTGAACATATATATATGAGAAGGATTAGCAGAACCAGCACTATATTGTGGTATCCAGTTTGCTCCTCCATTGTTGGTGCGGAATACACCGCCTGTAGGATTAGAGTTTGCTACAAGCCATATCGTGTCCTGATTCCATACGCTTATGTCATCATATACGAGAGCCTGTACAGGTATATTTAAGGGTATCCAGTTTGTTCCTCCGTTTATTGTCTTCTCTAATCCTGTAACACCTGTTACATACCCTGTATTGGTATTTATAAATTTTACTTTATTAAACCCTACAAATTCCTGAGCATCAGTTCTGATTATATACCAATTATTTCCTGAGTTCGTAGTTTTGATAATATAGTCCGTATCATTTACTCCTTCATAATTAGTCACTGCATATCCTATTAATGAATCAACGAATGTAATATCTTTTATTCCCGAAGCTCCCAAGTAAGGCATAAACTGCTGGTACCATCCGCCTGTTAAGTTAACAGGCACAGTAAATCCAAGTATGATAATTAAGACAACAAGAAGGGAGAATAAAATTTTAAGTTTAGTTCTCATTTGAAGTGTGGTATTTATAATTTCAACTTACTGTAATTAATAAAGTAATGCAATATATTTAGCGATATAGATATTAAACACTTTAATCGTAGTTGTTACAATGGTGCCAAAGGTTCATACCGAATTTATTCGGGTCTGTAAAATGCGCATGCTCCCAGTCAATTTGGTTTTGCATTGCTCCAAGTGGGAAATACTGTTGAGTTGAGGATTGTACAAGCAGTGACCTTGTGGTAGTAGCAGGAGATATTAGTCCGTAAAT
>RPQH01000150.1 GCA_003820375.1 Ignavibacteriota bacterium | reverse complement strand
CTGTCCTTTACTGAACAATCTTTTTACCATAATGTCATCCCTTCGGGATTCTATCATTTGCCGAACAATCTTTCTACCATAATATCATCCCTTCGGGATTCTGTTCTTTACTGAAAAATCTTTTTACCATAATGTCATCCCTTCGGGATTCTATCCTTTGCCGAACAATCTTTCTACCATAATATCATCCCTTCGGGATTCTGTTCCATATGAGATAAATCTTTCTACCATAATATCATCCCTTCGGGATTCTGTTCCATATGAGATAAATCTTTCTACCATAATATCATCCCCTAGGGATTCTATCCTTTGCCGAATAATCTTTCTACCATAATATCATCCCTTCGGGATTCTGTTCCATATGAGATAAATCTTTCTACCATAATGTCATCCCTTCGGGATTCTGTTCTTTACTGAACAATCTTTCTACCATAATATCATCCCTTCGGGATTCTGTTCCATATGAGATAAATCTTTCTACCATAATATCATCCCTTCCTGCCCGAGGCATGCGGGCGGGATTTTCCTACTATGTGTAAGGTGAGTTAATAAGCAAGTAATCTATAATACTCCCACGGGTGACCTGATACTGCACCACTATTAACAGTACAGAAACTGATAGTACATAACAATAAGAAATTGTAGGTGAACAATTTAAATAAAAAACCCCTCCAATTAACAACCGGAGGGGCTTAATTTATATCTTTCTTATACTTATATCACATGGATTGTAATCCCTAATGCGATTATCAAAATTGTTCCGACTGTGAACATAATGTAAAATAACGATACTGCGCTGAGTTTCTTGTCTTTCATTTTCATCTTTTTGGGTACAAATATACTACTTATTTTTCAATTTTTCATTAGCTGCGCCGGATTTCTTTTTGGCAGTATCCATAACAGAAGTGAGCTCTTTTTCATAGTCCGGGTTAAATTCAATTGCTTTGTTCCAATCTTCAACAGCCTGTCTGTATTTTTTCAATTTAAAATAAGTATAACCCCTGTTATAAAAACATTCGGCAAATTGAGGGGAGTTATTTATAGCTAAATTATAATCAACCAGGGCATTAGCATAATCTTTTATAGAGTAATAACAATTAGCCCTGTAGAAGAATGTTTCAAAATTTTCATTATTAAATTCAAGTGCTTTTGTAAAATCATTAATTGCCGGTTTATACTTTTTTAATTTAAAATTTGAATATCCGCGGTTAAAATATACATCGTGGTCTTCGATATTCTTTTCAAGGTATTTAGAAAAATAATAAACTGCATCTTCGTAATCGCTTTTTTTATAAGCTTCATTTCCTTTTAGAAGATAATTGTCGGTTTCGGTATTTACCGTAACGTCATTTGCAGGATTGATAAGCTTTATGATATCATCGACCGGAATTACAAAATATATATTTCCTTCATGCTGCCCGCTTACAGAAAGCCCTATCAATTCACCCTGTGAGTTTACCACAGCCCCGCCGCTTGATCCGTCGGTTATCGGCGCCGTCATTTGGATGAGCCCGTTGTTGTTTTCATTTCTGAACCCGCTGATTATCCCTTCCGAAATAGAGTTCTCATATCCTTCGGGACTGCCTATTGCATATACCCTTTGCCCGGTTTTAAGATTTGCACTTGAACCTATCACGATGGGCGTAAATAAATTTTCCTTAACTTTTAAAATCAGTATATCTTTGTTTTCATCTTTAAAAATTATTTCCGTGCTCTTTACTTCCTGCGAGAAATGCTTTATCTCTATCTTGTTTGCATCACTGCACACATGGTAATTAGTGGCAATGTAACCGCTGCTGTTAATTACAACTCCGCTTCCCTGGTATATATTATCCTTTTTATCGTATGCAAGTACTACCACAACCGAATTGTTAACCATGCTGAATATCTGGTCTGCGGGCAGATCGGTTTGAGAGTAAACCGGTATTAACCGGATTATGAAGAATGTAAAAAATATAAGTTTTTTCATTTTACCTGATTTGGTTTAAGGTAAAAGCTGTTTTTATTGATAACCTGTCGTTTTAAATTTAAGGTTTTCTTTAATAGATAAATATATCAAAGATAATGCTAATATAACAAGGGCAACACTTAGTATCCCGACCGGGTCTGTGACAGTTCTTGCACCTGTTCCTATTGCTGATATCCAGGTATTGATATTCAGTGCCAGTGCCCATAAGGTCATGATAGTCATAAACACCATAGGAACACCAACAATTACCTGTTGTATCATACCTTTATTAAGCTTGCGTATCCACATGAATAAACCTATCAGGCTTAATGCAGCCAATAACTGGTTGCTGGCACCAAAGATAGGCCATACAGCTAAATAAGACGGAACAGGTTTACCGTCGGGTGAAATCATTGTAGTTCCTAACAGTAAAGCAGGAATTGCAAGCGTAGCAACTGTCGATATTATTTTACCTTTATTTTCCCTGAAGCCGAACAATTCCTGAACAAGGTATCTTCCAAGGCGTGTTGTAACATCAATTGTATCAAAAACAAAAGTAGCAAACGCCAGCATTCCAAAGCTTATTGCAAACTGCATATTTATTCCGAGCATTGAAAGGAATTTCCCAATACCTACTGCAAAAACAGTATCCGGTGAAGAACGGAAATCTGTCGGCAGAAGAATCATCACAGTGCTTAAGGCAATAACAGCGATAACACCTTCCAGCAGCATCCCGCCGTAACCTATAAGGGGAGCGTCGCATTCCGATTTTAACTGCTTGCTTGTTGTACCGCTGCAAACAATACCATGGAAACCGCTGCATGCACCGCACGCTATTGTAATAAATAGGATAGGGAACAGCGGACCTAAATTCTGGTTATAAAAACCCGTGAAGGCTGAAAAGTTCAAATTAATTTCACTTGCGGAAGAACCGGCTAATATTCCAATTAATCCTGCAATTAAAATTACATAAAGAAATGCGCCTCCAAGGAAACCTCTCGGCTGAAGCAGCAGCCACATCGGAAGTACTGATGCTATTCCGCAATATATAAGTATTGCATAATTCCATGTTGATGTAGGTTCAAGATAAGCAAGTATTGAATTTCCCGTACCTAATATTTGCGATAACGAAGGAAGATAAATCGGCATTTTCTGCCCTGCAAATATTATAACACCTATGAGTATAATGAATACTGAAATAACAGTTCTTCTGAACCACTTTTCAGTATTTTTATTCTTTATGAATTTTTCGACCAGTCTTAATATGATGCCCAGCACAACTGCTAAAGATAAATATAATATACTGCTTGAAGCAGTACCTGCACCTATTACTGTATCAATTACTTTACCGGATGAATCTTTTATGGCAATATTATTGACAAAAGCCCTTGCAGTAATATCTGTGAAAGCAGTCAGTACATAAATCAGTGTAAGCCATATATATGAGATAAAAAACAGGTAAGCTTTTGTGCCGGTATATTCTTTTACAACCTCTGCGACGGATTTTGCTTTATGTTTAACAGAGCCGACCAAAGTGGAAAAATCGTGAACCGCACCGATAAATATATTCCCGAGAACAATCCATAAAAGTGCCGGAAGCCAACCAAATGCGAGGCCTGCAATTATAGGTCCGAATATTGGTCCTGCGGCTGATATTGCAGAAAAATGCTGAGCCAGAAGATACCATTTGTTGGTTGGTATATAATCGACACCATCATTAACAAGTACCGCCGGGGTCTTTGTTTCGCAATCCAGCTTGAACATTTTGGCAATATACCGCGAATAGATAAAATAAGAGGCAGCAAAAAGAGCAAGACAAATAATTAATATTATTGCGACCAATGCTTTTAGTAATTAGTTATAAGATGTTGAATTTTATACTATCCCGGCTAAAGTAATTCTTTTATGAAAAATCTCAAACTGATTATATAAATATAATAAAATATAATTTAAAGTTCATTGAGTTCTTTGAGTTTGTTAAGTTTTTTAAGTTTGTTGAATATCATTATACTTTTTACCTGCCTGCTGCAGGCAAATTTTCCTTAGATACTGCGAGAGCAATTGCGAAAGTCTATAGATGATTAACAATGAATTCCGGGCTTGCGGTCACTGATATAATATATCAGTTAAAGTTTAAGCCTGCTACCTGATTTCAACTTAACAAACTTAATAATCCGCCTGGGCGGATAACAAACCTAATAAACCTAATAAACATAATAAACTTAATAAACCTAATAAACTTAATAAACTTAACAAACTTATAAAACTTTTTTCCTGTGATTATTAAAAGTTTATTTGTTATTTTATAATATAAATCTCTCCACAAATAAGTTATTTTAAAGAACGGTTTTTATTATTAAAAATAATTGTCATGAAAAATTTCAAATATTTAATTTTATCATTAGCTTTGCTTACATTTTTACTGCAATCATGCAAAGAAGAAGCAGTTGCCCCGGTCGATCCGCCGCAGCCGGAAGTATTATTCCAGCAGGATTCACTTGTTCTTTCATCATCTGAAGTTGGCAGGTTGGAACTTGGTGATACATTAGTTTATCAAATTACAGATACGACAGTTAATAATCTGAATGTTAAATTTACTTTACAATCAAATGCAACCAGTTCGGCAGATGTTATTTATTATGCATGTTATTTAAATAAACCCGGTACAACCATCCCTCTCGGTGGAGAACCTGTTACGGCCAATATTGATTCAACGTTTAGCTTTGACAGGAATGTTTCAATATATAAAGGTTTGAAAGCTAATTTCATTCTCGGTATATTCAGTAAGTCCGACAGCTCTTACAAGTATATAAAGTATAAGGATATTAAAGTAACTAAACTAAATTAATAAGAACTATAAAGTTTACAAAAAATTGTTAAGTAATACTTATACATTAATTAACTCAAATTCTTAATTAACTTAATCTGCAGGAGGAGTTATGGAAGAAAATAAAACTGAAAACTCAGCTTTACATTGTTTGAATTGCGGTGCTCCTATGTCATTCAATGAATTTGTTTGCAGGAATTGCTGGACGGATATTAACGGAAATAAAGTTGATAAAAACCTGTATGCACAAAAATCAATTCCGGAAACTGACATTGTTGATGAACCTGAAGATTTGGAAGAAGAATCATACCTTGAGTATTCATGCTCCAACTGCGGTGCAATTTTAAATGAAGAAGATAACATATGCCCTAAATGCGGTGCGGATGTATCTGAGATTGAAGATGTAATTGCCGATGAAGATGATGAAATATTAATTGAATATAAATGCGGTCATTGCGGCGGATTAGTATATCCGACTGATGAGGTTTGTCCCACCTGCGGGTATGAAGTAGTTAATGAAGCAGAAGAGGAAATAGATGATGTTTCTGAAACTGTTGTATTAAAGATATTTGATAATAAATTTGAAGCGGAGATGGTAAAAGAATTGCTTGAGTCACACGGAATTGAAGCATATGTCTCCGTAGATGATGAAGGCGGTATGCTGCCAAGCCTGATGCAAAGAGGGGCAAGACTGCTTGTAATGGATGACGACGTGGAGAAAGCAACTGAAATTATCAATACTCCCGGAGAAGAAATTGAAAGCGAGCCGACCGATGTAATTGAAGATGATGAAGAGAATAAAGATAAAGTTTAGAAAATAAACTTAAAGCATATGACAGACACAATTTATTATTGTGAAAACTGCGGTGCTGAAGTTTCAGAACATGATGTTGTTTGCCCGCAGTGCGGATTAGAGCTTATGGATACAGAAAGCTCTGAAGCTGAAGCATTTACAACCGTTGTAAAAACTTATGATACTTTAATAGATGCGAATGTCGCAAAAGATATATTAAAGGATGAAGGGATAGAATCTTTTTTATCTGATACAAACCATAATACGGCATATCCTTCATCACTTTTTAATGAAACGGTATATTTATTTGTGATGGAAAAGGATTTTGTAAAAGCTTTTGAAATTTTGGAAGCATATGACAAAGCAAATCCGGGTGAGGGATTTTTGAGTTCGGAGAGTTCAGAGAGTTCAGAGAGTTTGTAGAGTTCGGAGAGTTTGTAGAGTTTGACAAGTAAGTATAAAACAAAGAAGCCGTCTCATCAACGGCTTCTTATAATATGTTAGTTACCATTTCACCATTTCACTATTTCACTATTTGATTATCAGCATCTTTTTCACATCAGAAAATCCGTCGCATTCAAGTTTATAGAAATACAGCCCGCTGGAATAATTTGCTGCATCCCACTCAACTTCGTAAGTGCCGGGTGTTTGTTGTTCATTTACAAGAGTTGCAACTACTTTTCCCAAAACATCAAATATAACCAGCTTTACATTACTGTTCATTGGTAATTGATAATTGATAATTGTTTTAGGATTAAACGGATTCGGATAATTTTGTGAAAGTGAATATTCCTTTGGTATTTCATTTGGATCCTGGTTGCCGACCCAAACTGATCCCAATAAACAAATATTAGGTCGTGTTGATTGCAATTCACCTGTTGATATTTGAACGCATCCATCACCTGCTGAAATATCACTATGAGCATGATAGCATTTGCCGGTTGCAGATGTTGATCTTACAGTTGAACTTGATGTGTAACTTGAATTATTAAAACAAATCTCGACTAAAAGATTTTGTCCTGTATATGGAAATAGTGATGTAAAGGTAATCCACTGCCATCCCGTTCCGGTTACTGAATATGTTCCGGTATATACTTCAGTCATACCTGTTCCGAATGATGTTAGGGTTGTTGTTGTTGTATTCTGCATCTTTACCTTAAAGCCGTTCATTACCTGAGGATTTGGTACAACAACATCAAAGCCGATTTTATACAACGGACATGCGCCTGTACCTATTTCAGCAGCAGTGTAAAGCATAGTTGTTCTGGAATCCATATAGAAAGTATAGAATGGATATCCAACTGCTGTTGTACCTGTTCCTATGCAAACTGAGTAGTATCCCGGCGGATATACTTGAACTGTTGCTGATACAGTATCATTTGCTCTGTATTCATCATTTGCTAATGCAGATACTATCTTAAGATTAAAGCTGCCGGTAGCTGTTGGTGTCCAGTTGTATGATACTGAATCAACAGATCCTGCATTCAATGTGGCAATTGTTGAAGTACTAACCAGAGTTCCATTTACAAAAAATTTCATCGGAATATTTGATTCATTTGATGTTCCCTGGTTGGTTACTTTTGCTTTAATTACTTTTGTTGCCCACGTATTAAATAATATAGGTAAGCTAAGGAACGGACCTGCTGCAATGTTATGAACAAATGTCGGTCCGTTTCCGTCAGCCCTCACGCCGATAGCTTTATATGATGGAAAGAATGACTGGATAGTGCCCCATGCTGATTGATTGTATCCGTAGCCCGGTCTTTGTTGTGTTGTTGCGCTTTCATCAGCACCTACATAATGAGAAGGCATTGTTGCAGGGTTATAGCTGTAACCTACATAATAACTCTGTCCTGAGTTTAATGGGGGAACACCGGTTAAGCCGGTGAAATCAAACCATGATACTGTTGGCCATACCGGTACACCTGTTGCAGTCTGATTTGCAATGGTATGAACTAATGTTCCCGGTCCTCCGCCTGTACCGGTTGCATCATAGAATATAATATCAAAAGTAAAATTAGCTGAACCCGCTGCTGTTCTTGTAAGAGCAAAGCACACCTGATTGATTGTAAAAGGATAAATTGCAGGAGTCATCTTCAAAACCCACTTGCCAATGCCATAACCGGGGTTCCATCCATAACCGTTTTCCCATGTGTTGTCATCGTAAATCAATCCGCCAACACATTGTGCTCCAATTAATCCTTCGTTTCCTTTAATAAATGGTAAGTTATCATTTGCAAGCTGAGAAGCCGGTTGAGAATATATTAAGCCGGTAAATATTGAGAAGATAAAAAATAATAAAATGAGCTTTTTCATTTTAAACCTCATGTTAAGGTTGTAAATAGGGGAATAAGAGAATAGATTAATATGATGGATAAAATCGCTTAAGTCAATGATAAATCATGTCTTATAGAAGAACTCTGATTGATTTCGGATTTGAGCACTTCACTTTCCGTGAAATATGGGGTGAGGTGGTTATATAGAAAATCTACAAATAATTAATACTGAGCAAGGCGACTTAAGTAGTCACCTTACGCACTTTCGATAAATACAGTCCTGAGGGGAGTCGAAGGACAATAGTTATAATGATTCGAAATATTTTGGTGAATATAAACCATGCATTATCAGTTTTCAGAGATTATCCGTTTCTTCATTACTATTGTCCTTCGACTCCGCTCAGGACTGAAATGTATAGTTTCTTGATTTTTGCGTAAGGTCACATTTCAGTCCTGAGTCCCGAGTACTCGCATAGGCGTCAAGTTAAGGAAAAAAGGATTCGAAATTGATAAAAGACAAGGGGTAACAGTATTGATATTTATATATTCAAATTCAGGAATAATCTTGATAAGCAACGCGG
>RPQH01000149.1 GCA_003820375.1 Ignavibacteriota bacterium | reverse complement strand
CGATGGGATGATATTATGGTAGCAAGATTGACAATTGAACGAATGAATCCCGAAGGGATGATATTATGGTAGCAAGATTGACAATGGTACAAAAGAATCCCGATGGGATGATATTATGGTAGCAAGATTGACAATTGAACGAATGAATCCCGAAGGGATGATATTATGGTAGCAAGATTGACAATGGTACAAAAGAATCCCGAAGGGATGATATTATGGTAGCAAGATTATCTGGCAAAGGAAAGAATCCCGAAGGGATGACATTATTATAGAATGATAATTGATAGAATGAGCCCAGTCACACCTGAATGCCTCCGGCAGTAAGTGACGCAGCGTTTTAAATACACGTACAAAATGATTTATTAAATATAATTGAAAAAGAAATTCACATTCAACAGGAAAAAATTTTTTGAAGACCTGAAGTATTACTCGCTTGGTTTATACAACAAGTTTGATGATGACCATATATGGATAATGTCATCCGGCGTTGCGTTCAATATGCTTATATGTGCAATACCTTTTACATTAATTCTATTTTCAATTCTCGGTGCATATTTCAGCTCAGAAAATAATTCCTCAACAATTGACTCATTCTTAAATACTGCACTGGGTTTGTCGCCTGATATGAAGATAAGAATTAAGCAGATTATTTTATCCAAAGTTGACGAGATATCGGCAAACAGAACTATCACAGCAATCATAGGTATTGGCGGAATTATCTGGACGGCCAGCGGATTATTCAGCACTATACGCAGTGTATTAAACAGGATTTACAAAGCCCATCTTGAAATATTTTATTTATGGGGGAAGCTTAAAGATATCGGAATGGTGTTTCTTTCAACTCTTCTTTTTATATTATCATTTGCTTCTACTACCATTATATCAATCATGAAGGCAATTGATAATTCGTTTTTCGGCAATACACTGTTTGGCTTTGGCTTTATTGAAAATCTGGTAACATATGTGCTGGGTTTTTTATTTTCTTTTCTTATGTTTTACGTTATTTACAGACTTGTGCCGCACGGAAAAATTAATGCTAAAGTTGTACTGATTTCATCGCTAAGCTCTACAATACTCTGGGAATCATTGAAGTTAATATTTACTGCTTATTTGGTTAATTTTTCGGATTTCACTGCAGTTTACGGAGCTTATGCGGCAGTTGTTGCATCAATTTTCTGGATATATTACTCATCCGTGACATTTGTAATCGGTGCTGAAATCGGGCAGCTCTACATGGAAAAACGTTTATTAAAAGCAATTTAAAATTAACTAAGTTAAATTTTTATCAATATAATTGGAACAAAGAAAATTATACAGAACACTTGAAAATGCGATGAAGGAATTCCCTCATTTTGAACATGACGGGGAATTACTTAAATATGTTTTAAAAGAAGTTATCAGCTATGAAAAAATAGATATAACAGGCGGCAGGATATGGCATCTGAGCGAGGACAGGCGTTCATATAAAATGATAGAACAGCTCGGCGAGATAGAACGAATAAAAAAAGGTTATACTTTAAGTCTTAATGATTACCCTATCTTTTATGAAGTAGGTAAGCAAAGAACAATCATTGCAAAGGAAACGGATAAATATTTAAGCCAGCTTGGCATACATTTATATTCGGCTACTGGTGTCGGTGAAAAATATAAGACAAAAGACCCGGATGGAAAAGAACATTTTGTTTACCAGTATATACTTGCTTTAAATTCATCAGAGTTAAACGAGAACCTGCTGGCAACATTCAATATTATAAGCACAGCAGTAAGCTCAATGATGCGTTCACGGAAGATAGAAACAAAGGCGCGTGCAATTGAAAAAGAGCTTGTTAAGGCAAGAGAGATACAAAAGAGCATCTTACCCGAACACGAAACAATATTCGGCAATTACGAGATATTCGGAATATCCATTCCAGATAAAATTGTAGGAGGTGATTTCTTTGATTACATATCTGCCGGAAAAGAAACAGACCGGCTCGGTATTGCAATAGGTGATGCGGCTTCAAAAGGATTCTCAGCGGCAGCACAGGCACTGTATGTGTCAGGTGCACTCCGGATGGGCACGGAAAATGAGCTTAAGATGACAACGGTTATTAAGAAAATTAATAATCTTGTATTCAAAGTCTTTCCATATGAGCGGTTTGTAACTTTGTTTTACATGGAAATATATGCAGATGACCGCGGCTTATGCATGTATGTTAATGCAGGACATAATGCACCGCTTCATTTAAAATATGAATCTGATGAAATTGAAATGCTTGGCTCTACAGGTGCTGTGCTTGGTCCTTCACCAGACCAGGAATATAAAATTGATTCTTTCTATTTCAATAAATATGATACACTTCTTCTTTATACCGACGGAATAGTTGAAGCTGTAAACGGTAAATTTGAGTTTTATGGTGATGAAAAGCTAAAGCAGGAATTGCTTAATAACAAACACTTCCCTGCCCGTGATATTGCTGCAAACATTATAGAATCAGTGCAGAAATATTCCGCAAAAGGAAAATATTCCGATGACAGAACAATGGTGGTGATTAAGAGGATTAAGTAGTGGAAGGCTGCAGGTTGCAGGTTGCAGGTTATTATTTGAAAAATCAATTAAATAAATTAACCTTACAAAATGAGTACAATTAATTCATTTGAAGAATTGGATATTTGGAAAGAAGCTAGTGAGATAGCATTGAATGTTTATAGCATTACCTCAATTGGTGATTTAAAACGTGATCATGGATTGAAAGATCAACTGCAAAGAGCTGTTGTATCAATTTCAAATAATATTGCCGAAGGTTTTGAATATGATAATAACAAAGATTTTATTAAGTATTTAAGATATGCAAAAGGTTCAGCCTGAAACCTGCAGCCTGAAACCTGCAACCTGCAACCTGCAACCTGCAACCTGCAACCTGCAACCTGCAGCCCAATTTACCTTTTACCTGTAATATTATTTTATTATTTTAGTATATCTTAAAAAACAAATATCAATCACATATAATCTTATGAACATACCAGAAAATTTAAAATACACAAACGATCACGAGTGGGTAAAAGTTGACGGCAATATCGGGACTATCGGTGTAACGGATTTTGCGCAGGGTGAGCTTGGCGATGTAATTTATGTAGACATTAACGCTTCAGATGACGTAAGCAAAGGCGATAGCTGCGGTACTATTGAAGCTGTAAAAACAGTATCGGATGTTTTTACACCGGTATCAGGAAAGATTATCGAAGTTAACACTAAGATAAATGATAATCCTGCAATAGTAAACAAAGACCCTTACGGTGAGGGCTGGATGCTTAAGATAGAGCTTTCAAATCCTGATGAATTGAATGAGCTTCTTTCTTATGAGAACTATAAAGAGTTGGTTGGAGCCTGAGACAATTACGAATGACGAATTACGCCTGCCTGCTGCAGGCAGGAATGACGAATTGTTTGATTTGAGATTGGTGATTTGCCAGCTGCAGACAGAGATTGTTATTTCGTATTTGTGGTTTTAGATGTGAGTTTAATTTTTTTATTGTGTAAACAAAAAGCACAAACATTGTTGTTTGTGCTTTTTTATTATTTAAATATTATAATACTCAGCTATCTTCCTTACCAAATTTCGATTTGGTAAGGTTCCACAGGAGATTTTAATCGTTCATTATATACTTTCCCAAATAGAAATTTGGGAAAGAGTACGCGGATTATTATCAACCTGCAATTCGTCATTGTTATATCGACCACTTAACCCAGATAGCGCCCCATGTATATCCTGCTCCGAAGCTTGAAATTATCAGGTTATCACCTTTTTGAATTTTTCCTTCTTTGCAGTATTCATAAAGGCATAATGGAATTGTTGCAGTTGTAGTATTGCCGTATTTATGAATATTCACCATAACCTTTTCCATTCCCACGCCCATCCTTGAAGCAGTTGCAGTGATAATCCTCATATTTGCCTGGTGAGGAACAAGATACTTTATGTCATCAGCTGTAAGCCCATTCTTTTCCATGATTTCAGCGGAAACATCTGCCATACCTTTTGTTGCCGCTTTAAAAACCGGCTGTCCATCCTGGAAAATATAATGCATTTTCTTATCAACGGTTTCATGTGTAGGCGGATTCAGGCTTCCACCGCCAAGCATATATAAATATTTTCCGCCTTTGCCATCGATATGCAAAATTGAATCCATAACACCGTTCTCATCCTGAGAAGGCTCAAGCAGAACACATGCCGCTCCATCACCGAATAAAATACAATTATTCCTGTCTGAATAATCTGTTATCGAAGACATCTTATCGGCACCAATTACAAGCACTTTCTTATGCTTGCCTGATTCAATAAACTGCACACCGGTTGTTAATGCAAAAACAAAACCTGAACAAGCTGCAATAAGGTCATAACCCCATGCATTTGTTGCACCGATAGCATCCTGAACGATACAAGCCGTCGAAGGGAAAAGCATGTCAGGAGTAACGGTTGAGAAGATAATCAATTCTATATCTTCGGGAGATACATTGTGGTTTTTCAGCATGTCCTGTGCTGCTCTGATTGCCATGAAAGAAGTCGGTTGGCCGGGTTCTAATAAACGCCGTTCGGAAATTCCAGTTCTTGATTTTATCCATGCATCGCTTGTTTCTACCATTTTTTCAATATCCTTGTTGGATAACACTCTTTCCGGAACAAAGCCGCCAACTGCCGTAATGGCTGCTCTAATTTTACTCATTATTAAATATCCTTTAGTTAATTTTTACTAATCTGTTTTGGGAAGAATTTGTTTAATATCCTTTATCCGTTCCTGTATTATATCGTTAATCTTCTCACGTGCCATATGCTCTGCCCTTAACGCCATTATTTTTATGGCCTTTGGTGATGAACTTCCGTGCCCTATCAATGATATGCCGTTCACACCCAGTAACGGAACACCGCCGTGCTCCTGGTAATCGAAATCTTTTAATATTTTCTTCAATGTACCGTACATCATGCCTACCCAAATCTTTTTGAATATATTCTGTGAAGCATGCTGCCTGAACCTGCTTTTTAAAACAGGTATTACACTCTCTGCAAATTTCAACACTACATTACCTGTAAAACCATCGCAGACTATAACCTCTGCTTTTCCTCTCAGGATGTCTCTTCCTTCCACATTACCGATAAAGTTTAAATTGCTTTGCTTAAGAAGCTGGTATGCCTCGGTTGAAAGAGTATTTCCTTTTGACTCTTCTTCACCTATGCTCAATACTGCAACACGCGGATTTTCAACATTGAAAATATGCTTTGCATATTCAACACCCATTACTGCAAACTCAAGCAGGTGGATGGGCTTATTATCCACGCTTGCACCTACATCAAATAAAATTGAGATACCTTTATCGGTTGGAAAACTTTCTCCAATGGTTGGTCTTGTAACGTTGGCTATTCTGCCAAGAGTAAGCAAAGAAGCAGCCATCACAGCACCTGTATTGCCGGCACTGATAAATGCATCTGCTTTTTTCTGCCTTTGCAGCTTTAAGCCAACTATGATCGAGGAATCCGGTTTTTTCTTCAGAGCTTCTGTAGGGCTTTCATGCATCTCTATCACTTCACTGCAATGGTGTACCGATATCCGTTCTTTATCATACTTGCATTTCTTAAGTTCCGGTTCAATTACATCTGATTTCCCTACAAGAGTTATATGAATATCTTTTGTCTCACGAATTGCTTCCACTGCACCGGCTACTTCACTGTGCGGTGCATCGTCTCCTCCCATAGCGTCTATAGCAATAGTAATAGTGTCCTGAGACATTTATATGCTCTAAATATAATTATTTTTTCGGAATGACAATTGAACGCCCATCATAAAATCCACAGCTCGGACAAACCCTGTGCATGAGTTTGGTTTCACCGCAATTTGGACAAGCCATCATTGAAGGTGCCGTTGCTTTATAATGTGTTCTTCTTTTCCTGCCTCTTTGTTTTGAGTGCTTTCTTTTTGGATTTGGCATTATGAAATTAAGATTTAAATATTAATAATTATTCTTCTTCTTTTAAAAAGCTTTCCCAGTATTCTTTGGTTTTTCCGCACCATGTACAGGTTCCGTCATCTTTCATTACCGGTACATGTTTCATCGGAATGGAAAGCAAAACGAACTGGCGGATATCATCGGTAATATCAATTGTTTTCATATGCGGGCTGTAGCTCTTAACATAATCATCATCAAATTTTTCTTCCCTTTGTGCCTGCTGAACGTAGACAAGTTCAAAATCATTTTCAAAAGGATGTTCGTACATCTCAAGGCATTTATCACAGGGCAATATAAACTTCCCTTTTAGATTAATTCTCAGGTCAAGCTGGTTTGAAGTTTTGAACATCTCAAGATAAATATATAATTTATCTTTAATAATGCCGCTTTCAAGCCCAAGCTCCTTAGAATCTGAAACGAGTTCGATTTCATGGGTACCATCATTGAGAGTACCTATGTTTATTTTAATAGCCATAACTCACTTCCCTTACATAAACCCTGAAAATCAGTGCAAAATTACAATTTTTAATAAATTATCCAACAAATATAAAAAATTAAATTGAACAATTACAGTGCAAAAGGAAGTTCTTTTAAGTTCTTTAAGTTTGTTAAGTTTGTTAAGTTTGTTAAGTTTGTTAAGTTTGTTAAGTTTGTTAAGTTTGTTAAGTTTGTTAAGTTTGTTAAGTTTGTTAAGTTTGTTAAGTTTATTAAGTTCGATTTTAAACAAAATGTTGAGTTATTTTAAAAGAACGAGTTTTTTTGTATCTATTATACCTCCATTTATAATTAAGCTGTAAAAATATACTCCTGACGGATAATTTGAACCATTCCATTCAGCTTCATAAGTACCGGGTTTGAGTTGTTCATTAATTAGCGTTGCAATTTCTTTTCCAAGTATATCATAGATAACCAGTTTTACCTGTTTACCCCCCTTGCCCCTCTCAAGGGGGGAACCGGTTACTGCGAAAGCCATCTTCGTTGATGGGTTAAATGGATTTGGATAATTTTGATATAGTTTGTATTGTTCCGGTACATAATAAGAAATATTATTCACTCCAATAACGCTTACACTATCATAATAATGCTGAGCAAAATCACTCAATTGTTTAAGTTTAGTTACTGAGTTGAGATAATTGCTGCCTCTTGCAATTAATTGGGCAGCGATAATTATTTGCGTATCACCGGGATTAATAATTAATAAATTTGAGCCTAAACTTAAAAGCATAAATCTATTACCTAAAGGATTTACACTTACAATATTTCCATAGTAACTATTAGGTCCACCGCAATTCAAAACGCAGCCGGATGGATTTCCCGGTACACCTTCATTCCACCCCATTCCTGTTTCAGGGTCACCGGAATAACAAAATTTAGTTACATAAGAAGCACTGCCTCCTGGCGGTACTACCCATGGAGTTCTGTCTTTTTTTATTCCCTGCATCATATAATATGCAGGTAATGTTTCACCGTATGGAGGTTTTTCACAAGCAGGACTAGGTGAACTTGTTGATGGAACAGAAATAAAAGAAGACATACTAATATTCTGATTATTCTTTGTATGTAATAGTTTAAAACCTACAGCAGGTGGATTGATACCATATGAATAAGAACCTTCATCATTATTATCTCCATTATAACAAAATCCTAATCTTCTTATTGTGTCGCATCCTACATAATCATCACCTGCAAAGCCCAAATCGGGATCACTGATAATTGCAAAATAAGTCGAATCCCACAAATAATTATTTTTATTTATAACCTGCCATTTCATAAACTGAACGTCCTGCAATCCGGGCAAATCGTAACACCACGCAGTCAATCTTACCTCAGCATACATAGGAGCAGTACCGCCGCCGAATCCTTCGCCAATCTTATGCTCTCCCGGATAACCATCTGTAAGACACATAAAGATTGTTTGTGATGCATTTCTTACTCCCGGAGTATCAATCAATGGTTCATACGTGTTATTATGATTAACATCTATATAAGGAGCACCATAAGGAATCATTAATCCCCAATTTAACCAATCAGGATTATTTATATGATTATCTGTACGGCTGACCTTCCAGATTTTAAAACGAAAATCCGATACTGCCTTTGGAAAACCTGATGAATCTATTATATAGCCAAGAGCTAACTCTCCTTTGAATGAAGACATAAACTCACGCAATGAGCCTTGCACATACGCTCCGCATGAAAGTCCCGCAGTAAAAACAGCATACTGACCTGTACCTTTTGGCCACTCAAATCCCGGATAATTGTTATTGATTAAATACTGGTCAAATATGCCGGATGAATAAAACCATGCTCTAATATTATTTCCATCAAGTATAGCATATGGAGGTATCATACGTTCATCTGCATTTGCATTTGATAACCGGAAAAATATTACAATTAAAATAGATAGGAAAAATATTTTCCTAAATTTATATTTCATTATTTACAATAGTGCCATATGTCACCTGGCTATTTTTTAGGTTTTTTATTCTTTTTTGGAGGATGGAAGTTATT
>RPQH01000148.1 GCA_003820375.1 Ignavibacteriota bacterium | reverse complement strand
ATTCTAACCTGAAAAAAAATAAATCCATTAGTGTATAATATAAACATACTTTTATATTTCATTTAAACAATAAAAATTATTTTGTTATGGATATTTTTTACATTTCTTAACTTAATGCCATTGGGTCGGGGGGTGAGGACAGGAGCTTAAATTACCCGTATATTTTTTTAATAACAAATTGATGTATGATTTGCGTAGGGTGACTAAATAAGTATCTTTATTGCTCATTACTAAATGGATTTATGTAATTTTATGTATATGGTTGATTTAAACAAATAACTTTCAGCCAAATGCTTAAACCTTGAATAAATACCAATTTTTAGCTAATTTTACGGTCTGTTAATCTCGTAAAAAAAGAGAGGGCGATTGGCGCAGATGGTTAGCGCGCCACGTTGACATCGTGGAGGTCATAGGTTCGATTCCTATATCGCCCACTTGTTATTTCAAAACAGGTGGGTTTCTAACTTTAATAATAACTAAGCCATGAAAAAACTACTATTTATATTGTTCTTTTTTATTCTTTTACCTGTGAGCACTAATTCTCAGGTCTCATCATATAAGGATATTGTAAATATATATGATGCATATACCATTACTCTTAATGAACTCACATTAAATACTAATGATGAGGAAATCAAAGAGCATGCTTATGTTGTTATAGTAACTGTCATAATCGGGAATGAAAAAATAACCAAGTTCCTTTATCGTGATGACCTGATTATGAACTCCGTCAAGAATTACGATGATGTATTCTGGAGTATAAATTTTACAGTAAAAAGAAATAATACGATTATTATACCTGCTCAGGTAAATGTTACAAACAGCCCGAATTCTGTATTGATAAAGTTTGAAGGATATTCTAATATGAACGAGGCTGATGTTGCATTAATGAGCCAGTTGAGCACAAGTTTTGTATATTGCAGCTCAAACATGTATAACCTGATGGATAAGGCTTATAAATATCTGGCAAACTCGCCTGATATTAACAGGCCTAACAGCAGCTTGTTAACAACGGCTGAAGTTCTTCAGCAGAATATTTCAAGGAGACCCGGTATATTTTATCTCGGCAATCCGACAGAAGTTACTTATGTTGTACCCCAGGACCCGAAGAAAGTAATTGGTACAAATTTATTTGTGCAGGGTAAAAGAACAGTTGAATCAAAGATAGGTGCAAAGACAAATGACCTTTGGATATTTACAGTAACTAAATTGCCTGATGTGAAGATAGTTCAGGCTGAACCGTATTATACAAAGATAAAAGGTGTATTCCAGGATATTACTGCCTTGCAGATAATTCCTTTAGACAGAAGAGAAGGATATTTGGCAAAAGCCCAGGAAATTATTACTGATGAAATGGTTCCGGGAAGAAAAGCCGATGTTTATATTAATGACCAGGTTTCAAAACAATTTATTAATTTAATGAACCTGCTTAAAGCAGGAATAAGGGTTAAATCGGATTCTATGCAATCGACATCTGATTTTATGAATTCAAATGAAAGAGAAGCATTAAGTTACTTCGAGATAAATTTAAAAGAAAACGATTTTAATTTGGAAAATGAATATTTATTTGATGACTATATTAATTCATCGGTAAATAGAGGAATTATTCAAAAAGAAATAGATTTAGTCAGAAGATATTACCAGATAAAATAAAAAGATATAGATATAATTATTTAAAGAATAGTATTGAGCGAAAACGGAAAAATAAATATAAGCTTCCCTGATGGAAGCATTAAACAATATCCTAAAGGAATCTCCCCGATTGAGATTGCAAATTCGATAAGCAGCAGGTTAGCAGACGATGTAGTAGTAGCAGAGGTCAATGGCAAGTTAGTTGACCTTGTCAAGCCGATTGAAGAGGATGCACGGGTTAAGCTTTTGAAATTCACTGATGAAGAAGGAAAGAAAGTTTACCTGCACTCAACCAGCCACCTGATGGCACAGGCTATCGAAGAACTTTACCCGGGTGCTAAATTTGGCGTAGGTCCTGCATTGGAAGACCGTTTCTATTATGATGTGGATTCAGACCATAAATTTACCGATGAAGACCTGAAGAAAATTGAAGATAGAATGATAGAGATTGCCAAACGTGACCTGAAACCGCAGCGTGAGGAAATGAAAAGAGAAGATGCAATCAGTTATTTCAAAAGTAAAAGAGTTGACCCGTATAAAGTAGAAATACTTGAGGATATTGCAAAAGATGATGATGTTGTATCATTATATCACCAGGGCGGATTTACCGACCTGTGCAGGGGACCGCATTTACCTACCACGGCTAAAATAAAATATGTTAAGCTGTTGAGTGTTTCGGGTTCTTACTGGAGAGGTGATTCAAACAGGCAGCAGCTTCAGAGAATTTACGGTGTTTCATTCCCTAAGAAAAAAGAGCTCGATGAATTTTTAAATCTTTTAGAAGAAGCAAAGAAAAGAGACCACAGGAAGATTGGTCAGGAACTTGAGCTGTTCATGATTAGTCCTGAAGTTGGTGGCGGGCTCCCTATATGGCTTCCAAAAGGTGCTATAGTACGACAAGAGCTTGAAGCATTTATGAGAAATGAACAAAAGAGAAGAGGTTATGATTTTGTTTATACACCTCATATTGCTAAAATTGATTTATATAAAACTTCAGGTCATTATCCATACTATAAGGATTCTCAGTATCCTCCATTGGATTTTGTTGACGAAACGGGTAAGAAGGAACAGTATCTGTTAAAACCAATGAACTGTCCTCATCATTTTATGATTTATAATCATAAGCCGCGCAGTTACAAAGATCTTCCTGTGAAGTTAGCAGAATTTGGTACTGTGTATAGATTTGAGCAATCAGGAGAGATAAACGGTTTATTGAGAGTACGAGGATTTACACAAGATGATTCACATATCTTTTGTACTCAAGAACAGCTTCTGGATGAGATATGTGATGTTATAGACCTCACTCAATATGTAACAAAATCTTTGGGATTAAATAATTTTTATGCACGTTTATCATTCAGAGATCCACATAATAAAGAGAAATATGGCGGAGTTGATGAGTTGTGGGAAAAAGCACAGGATGATCTGGTAAAAGCAGCTGATAAAATGAATTTGGAATGTACAATTGGAATTGGTGAAGCCACTTTCTATGGACCAAAGATTGATTTTATTGTGAGGGATGCTTTGAGACGTAAATGGCAGCTTGGAACTGTACAGGTTGATTATGTTCAGCCGGAAAGATTTGACATGACCTATATAGGCGCAGACGGTCAGAAACACAGACCTGTGGTAATACATAGAGCACCTTTTGGTTCGATGGAAAGATTTGTTGGCGTATTAATTGAGCATTTTGCGGGTAATTTCCCGCTGTGGATTTCTCCGATACAAGTTGTTGTTATACCTATTACCGATAATCAAAATGAATATGCAAAGCAGGTTTATGCAAAGTTTAAAGAAGGATTCAGGGCTGAAATTGACCTGAGAAGCGAAAAAGTTGGATATAAAATAAGGGAATGGGAAACAAAGAAAGTACCTTATATGATAATAGTAGGGGACAAAGAAAAAAACAATAATACTATTTCTGTAAGAGCACATAAAAGGGGTGATTTGGGAACGTTTAATACAGAAGAATTCTTTAAAAGCATTGAAGAAGAAAATAATTTAAAATCAATAAGTAAATAAAGGAGCATTTTATTAAAGATTCAAAAAACAGAACCCGAATTAATGAAGGAATAAGGGTAAGAGAAGTACGTGTTATTGATGAGCATGGAAACCAGCTTGGAGTCATGGATACCCACCAGGCAGTGAGGACAGCAAGAGAGAGAAACCTTGACCTGATAGAAATATCACCTAACTCAAAACCACCTGTTTGTAAAATTGCAGATTTTGGCAAATATAATTATGAGAAGCAAAAGAAAGAGAAAGAACAGAAAAAGCATAAATCAACTTCACAGGTAAAGGAAATAAGATTTCATCCCAACACTGATACACATGACCTTGAGTTTAAATCAAGACATTTAAAAGAATTTTTAATACAGGGGCATAAAGTAAAAGCTACGGTCATATTTATCGGCAGAATGATGGTTCACCAGGATATAGGCAGAAGATTGCTGGACAGCGTACTTGAAAAGTTGCAGGAAGTAGGAAAGATTGAACAACCGCCGAAGCTTGAAGGCAGACATATGACAACAATGCTTATACCGGATAAGAAGAAAATAGACCAATATCTGAAGACTCAGAGAAAAGCAGAATCTTTATCTAAAAAAGAAACAGCTAATAAAACAGAGCCGGAAACTAAAATTGAGACTGAAAATAAAACAGAGCCGGAAAACAAAGTAGAATCAGAAATAAAAAAAGAATCAGAAACTGAAAACATAAACAAATAAGAATAATGCCAAAAATGAAATCAAACCGCGGTGCTGCTAAATCCTTTAAGGTTACAGGTACCGGCAAGATAAAAAGGAAGAATGCTTATAAGAGACACATCCTTACCAAGAAGAATTCAAAAAGGATAAGACAATTGAGACATTCATCACTTGTTTCAGATGCGGATTCAAAAAGAGTTGCCCGCATGCTGATTGCATAAGAAATTTTTAATAAAATAAATATCACAGGAGTTAATTAAAAAATGCCACGTTCAGTTAATGCAGTAGCGTCAAGACAACGCAGAAAGAGAATACTAAAAAGAGCCAAAGGATTCTGGGGTTCCAGGGGAAATCTTATCACAGTTGCCAAACACAGTGTTGATAAAGCAGGACAACATGCATACCATGACAGGAAAAAGAAGAAAATCATATTCAGGCAATTATGGAATGTCAGAATAAATGCTGCAGCCCGCTTGAATAATACAACTTATTCAAAACTTATGGGTGCTCTCCATAAAAAGAGCATAGATATAAACAGGAAAGTGCTTGCTGAATTAGCTTACAGCAATCCCGATGCATTTACCGAAGTCGTAAAATACGCGATGCAATAATATATATCTCTATGCTTACCCGGTTAAATGAAATAGAACAGGAAATTAACACCTTTCCGGTTTCGGACAAAAATAACCTTGAAGAGTTCAGGTTAAAATTTATTTCAAGGAAAGGTTTGATTTCGCAGCTTTTCGATGAATTTAAAGAACTAGATAAAGCTCAGAAGGCGGCATTTGGCAAAAAGCTGAATGAAGTGAAGCATCTTGCCGAAAGCAAGTATGAAGAAACTAAAACCAAGCTTGATGAGCTGGAAGCACAGAAGAAAGAAGATATCGACCTGACACTTCCCGCCAGGAAATTCTCTGTCGGGACGGAACACCTGTTAACAAAAACACTAAACGATTTTTGCAGCATATTCCGTGAAATAGGTTTTAAGATAGCTGAAGGTCCTGAAGTTGAAGATGAGTATTATAACTTTGATGCTTTAAATACACCCGATTGGCATCCATCAAGGGATATTCAGGACACCTATTATATAGATAATAAGTTAAACGACGGGAAAAGATACCTGCTGAGGACACACACATCTCCAATCCAGGCAAGAACAATGCTCAATGAAAAGCCTCCTATCAGAATAATTGCACCGGGAAGAGCTTACCGTAATGAAGCTGTTACCGTAAAGAATTATTTTACGTTCATACAGGTAGAAGGGCTTTATATAGATAAGAATGTTTCAATGCGTGACCTGAAAAGTGTCTTGAATTATTTTGTAAAAAGGTATTACGGAAATGATATTGTAACACGTTTACGTCCGAGTTTCTTCCCGTTTACGGAGCCATCTGCAGAGCTTGATATAACATGTTTTCTTTGCAAAGGCAAAGGATGCAAAGCATGCAAAGGCACAGGATGGATAGAGCTTGGCGGCTGCGGGATGGTTGACCCCAATGTTTTCAGAGGTGTTGGTTACGACCCGAAGGAATATTCAGGATATGCTTTTGGATTGGGAATTGAAAGAATTGCCATGATGAAGTATGGAATAAGTGATATCAGGCTTTTCTACCAGAACGACGTAAGATTCCTTGATCAATTTTAAATAAACCTTATAGATTTGGCATTAGCATTACAATTAATTGCCGCCGCCTTATCATGCTACCTGATCGGCTCGATACCCTCTGGTTATATTTTTATTAAATTTTTCCACAAGAAGGATATTACAAAAGAAGGCTCTGGAAATGTCGGTACGTTAAATGCATTCCAGGTCTCCCGCTCTCATTTCACCACTATCTCCGTACTGTTAATTGACCTGTTAAAAGGTGCTCTCCCTCCATATCTGTTAAGTTATTTAAGCAATCATGACTTGCTGACTATATATACAGGATGCTGCTTTATAGTTATCGGGCACAATTATCCAATCTGGCTGAAGTTCAAAGGCGGCAGGGGATTAGCTTCCAGTGCCGGTATCTTTGCAGTTATTAATTTTGCTGTACTCGTTACATGGTGTATCGTGTGGATTATTGTCAGGTACATTAAAAAAAGTACTTTGATTTCTAATTATATTGCAACTGCTTCTTTACCTTTCGTTGTTATAATTCTAAGAAGTATTTATAATGATACTTTCCCAATATTGTTCAGTGTGTATGAGTATAATTATATTTATTTCATTATTTTTGTGTGCATTATTACAGTATTGGTATTACTAAAGCATGTAGAAGTTTTTCAAAAATCAAAAACAAATAACAATAAACAATAACAAATAACAAATAGCAAATTAATAAATACAAAATAGCAAATAATACGACTCTTGCAAAATTTCGTCACACTACTCCTTACTAAATAGTCCAAAGGATCTAAGGAAAATTTGCCTGCCTGCTGCAGGCAGGAGAATGAGGTGACCGGGAGAAGTAAATTAAAACATACTGTAAGGAAAAAGTTTTATAAAAAATAAATAATAATATATGTTTCCAAATTTAAATAATCCTGTATTTACAAACATAGATGACCTGAACGAAATAGCACGCCAGATAAGACGTGATATAATGAACATGCTGCTTATTTCAAAATCAGGGCATTCAGGCGGTCCGCTTGGAATGGCTGATGTCTTTACTGCTTTATATTTCAACAAGCTCAACATCCGTCCGGAAGAGCCTTATAAAAAAGATAGGGACTTTGTCTTCCTTTCTATCGGGCACATTGCTCCGGTTTGGTATGCAACACTTGCAAGAAGAGGATATATACCACTTGACGAATTAAAGACTTTAAGAAAAGTTAACGGCAGATTGCAGGGACACCCAGCACCATTGAAAACACATGGTGTTCCCGGTGTTGAAATCGCTTCAGGTGCATTAGGGCAGGGATTATCAATTGCTGTTGGCACTGCTCTGGGTTTACGACTTGATAAAAAACCCAATCATGTTTATTGCATCTGCGGTGACGGTGAACTTAATGAAGGTCAGCTTTGGGAAGCAATGATGACTGCAGGACATCACAAAACAGACAACTTAACTGTAATAGTCGATAGAAATTACTGCCAGATAGATAACAGAACAGATAAGGTAATGGAGCTTGAACCCTTAGCCGATAAATGGAGAGCTTTCAACTTTGAAGTACTGGAAGTTGACGGTCATGATATGCAGGCAGTATTAAATTGTATTGATGAAGCGAAAGCTGTAAAAGGAAAACCATCAGTAATTTTGGCATACACAAAGATGGGCAGAGGAGTATCATTTATGGAAGATAATTATAAATGGCATGGTGTTCCGCCTAATGATGAGCAGGGCAAAATTGCTTTAGCCGAACTAAAACCAACAAAGTATGGTGATTTTGTAGATTATTATGCAGGAAAATAGTTATGGAACCGGTTTAAGATTTATTCCTGATGATTTAATAAATTTACCACCGCATTAATTTGCGTTGGTAAAATAGGCAGGGATTAACAACGTTAATCCTTCACTGCTAACCCTTCATTGCTAATCCTTCATTGCTAATCCTTCACTGCTAACCCTTCATTGCTAATCTTTCATTGCTAATTGTTCATTGCTAATTGCTAATTGCCAAAGGGTATTTTTCAGTACATATTTTTTCCACCCATTCAAAATCTAACTAATATCGTGACTCCAATTCTTACATTAACGTACGACGATACTTTCTTATTTACGATATTGTCAAAGAACGATGACTTTTGCTTATATAAATGTATAAGCATCGCTGATATAATTTAATATAGTGAACATTTATTGTCAAGTTTTATGTAAAAATGGTTCAATCACCCATTAAAAACATGTCAGAACCGGGATTTTTAAGATTTAAAGATTTAACAGGATTAGATTTCTTCTTGAGGGGGATTAAGGGGGTGTGAATTAAAATAAGCCGGATATACCTTAAAGTATCACTTTAACTCTTCCAACAATTGCGACAAATATTTGTTACCAAAATTTTCCCATAGCGATAATGGTTAATGATATAGTGAAGTTTTATTTTGATGAAAAAATGCCGATTCCGGCTCAAAATCGCAAATCTTAAATCAAAAATCACACATCTCTGACGGCGTTATCTGCTTATACTGCAATGGTTTAACCCCTGTTTTCCAAAAACGATAACCCAACTTGATACCAACTTGACCCCAACTCCGGCACAACTTAAACCCAACTTAGCTCTGTTTTGAACCCAACTCT
>RPQH01000147.1 GCA_003820375.1 Ignavibacteriota bacterium | reverse complement strand
TATAAATTCATATAGCTATTTTAGTTAATGATATAGTGAAGTTTTATTTTTCGGAATAAACCGCATTTCCTTCACATAATCGCCATTTTATTCATAGCATCCCGGTGAATTTGACGGAGCTAACTTCTTACACTGCAATGACTTAACCCCTGTTTTTGGAAAACGATAACCCAACTTGATACCAACTTGAACCCAACTCCGACGCAACTTGACCCCGACTCCGACCTGTTATGACCCCAACTCTGATTTTTTGTGGAGAAAATCTACATGCGGCAATATTGAGACGCTGACGGGATTGGTTAGTTAACTATACACGGCCCCGGAATAGGAATGCTCATCCGACGACTTTTAAAATAAGTAAGAATAATTTTATTATTATGGAATTTCTTTACCGGGCACAGGTCGTCGGATGAGTTTTTGAGATGGATGAAAGATTCCCCATTCCCACTCGTCCGACGACCTGATCTATTTCTAATTGTACGGTATTTATGAATTACCAATCTATTGCGGGAAGTCGTCGGACGAGTAACCTTCTCTTAAAATATTTCTGATAGAAAGCTCACCGGTTCTTTTACTCATCCTATGACTAAACTTAGTATGTACTTCGTAGCATAAATGCTAAAGCGTATTTATTAAATATAGTCATAGGATGAGTAATTGTTCTTCAAAAGCTTTTATACATTTGACTTTTTAAATTAATGAATTATATTAAGATAACGACATAGGAATTAACTCATGTCAACAAACATAAACATATTTACCTTTCTTTACTCTACAGTAAGAGCAGCAATACGCCTGGGAGGATTATTATTCATTTTTTCATGCTTAGTTATTTATTCACAGAATCCGCAGTGGATTGTTTATACAACAACCAATTCCGGACTGCCAAGTAATAATATTTTCCCAATAGCTATTGATACAAATAATATTAAGTGGATAGGCACATCGCAAGGTCTTGCGAAATTCGATGGGGCTAACTGGATAGTTTTTGATACATCTAATTCTCCTTTGCCTGAACAATAAATATTAGATTTAAAAATTGATAAGAAGAATCATGTTTGGATTTGCACATTAGGTGGAGGGCTCGCATATTTCGATGGAATTAACTGGGAGATTTATAATACATCTAATTCTTTTATTCCTTCCAATCATTTAAAATCTATAGTTATAGATAAATACAATCAAAAATGGATAGGAACAACTATAAAAGGTTTAGCTAAATTTAATGACACTACATGGACAATATATAATACAACAAATTCTGGAATAGCAAGCAACAACATTTGGGCTTTAGCAATAGATACGAATAATGTAAAGTGGAAGGTACTCCACAAAACGGTATATTAAGATTTAATGATACAAACTGGACTGTTTATAACTCAAACAATACAGGACAACCGATAAATTTTGTCCAAGCTATGACAATTGATTACTTAAATAATATATGGATAGGAACACAGTTTTATGGATTAGTAAAATTTAATTACTCACAGAATCAATGGACTGTATATAATTCTACAAATTCAGGTTTACCTGGGAATAATTTATTTTCTGTTTATACACTTAAACATATAAAATATATTGGGACAAGTTCAGGATTAGCTATTTATAATGATACAAATTGGACAGTTTTTAATGAAAATAATTTACCGCTTCCAAGTTCAACTATTTCTTCAATTGTTACTGACAAATATTGGAATATTTGGATTGGAACCGGAGGAGGTTTAGCCATTTATAATGCAAATGGTATCATCGGTGTAGAAAATAAACAGATTAATATACCTATTGAATTTGAATTATTCCAAAATTATCCAAATCCCTTCAATCCATATACTACTATAGAATACGATTTAAAAAAATCTTCAAATATCAAAATTAATATTTATAATATTAACGGTCAGTTGATACATAATTTTTCATTTAGGAATCAAAGACCGGGAAAATATAAAATTGATTTTGATGGAAATAAATTACCAAGCGGGATATATTTCTATAGATTAGAGACTGATAAGTTTACGGATACAAAGAAGATGATTTTGGTCAAATGAGTGCCTATAAAAGCGGATAAATTCACAAAACATTTAATAACTAATTTTAAGGGGCAATTAAAAGCCCCTTTTTATATTTCTGTACACAGCTGTCCAAAATAAAAATTGAACTCTTTATATTATGTAAAATAATCTTTATTAAGAAAATATTTATTAACTGTTGAACTCCGCTCTGCTTCAGCAGGCAGGTCACCTGAACGCTTCGCCGGGAGTGGGGATTTTAAATTTTTATATTTCAACGATTTGGACGGATGTGATGAATCAGAAGTATATACTTAGTTAACTAAATTGATTTCACGTTATATGTTCACTAATTTTGTAATTACTCCTGATTTTTATGAAAATATTCTGTATAAACTGTTTGCTCCGCTTAGTACCGGATTTAACTTCAGATTTGTTGAATTCATTTTCGAAATGATTATTAATAAATATAAATAAACTATAATGATAAAAATTATTGATTTTAAATCAAATTTTCTTTTTTTATTAATCTCTTTTGCACTTCTATTTCTTTTATTCACGCAGGAACGTATCGCAATATCACAGGAAATGGATGAATCGGAAGTAGAAAGCGGTGAATCACCTGAAAGCATAATTGCCCGCGACCAATACTTTGCAACCCGCAGAGCCGGAGGACCGGGAATGGTTCTTCCTGTTGATGCTTACGATAAAGCCATATACCAGAGGTCACTTCTTCCGAAAGATGAAAATATTCTGAACAGCATTACTTCAACTGTAAGCTGGGTAAGTGTTAATCCTATTGGTATGTGGTACCAGAGAACGAATAACAATTATGTTTCCGGCAGAACAAACTCAATTGCATTTCATCCGACGAATCCTAACATCTTTTATATTGCAGCCGCGCAGGGTGGTGTGTGGAAAACAACTGACGGCGGTGCTACGTGGACTCCTCTTACCGACGGACTGAGTACATTAACCAGCGGCGATATTGCTGTTGACCAGAACAACCCTAACGTAATTTATTATGGAACCGGTGAAATGAATTTTTCACTTGATTCACAATACGGAGACGGAATTCATAAAACAACAAATGCAGGATTGAACTGGGTTAGAGTTGCCGGTTCACAAATTGTGGGAAATTATATTTCGAAAATCTGTATTCACCCAACAAACTCAAATATAGTTTATGCTTCAGGCAACCAGGGAGTATTTAAAACTACCAATGCAGGTGTTGACTGGACAAACACAGGAGCACCAACCGGCAGTACATTTTTAGTTATGGACCCGGTAAATCCACAGATATTATATGTAGCAACAGGAAATACCTCCAATGGCCAGATTTATAAAACGACAAATAACGGCACTAACTGGAACCTAGCAACAAATGGACTTCCTGCATCAGGTAAAGGCAGGATAACACTTGCAATATCAAACATCAATCCTTTAGTCCTTTATGCAAGTATCTCAAATCCTTCAACAAGCGGGTTACTGGGTTTATATAGAACTATTGATGGTGGTTCTGCGTGGACATTGCAGGCAAGCTCTCCAAACTATCTTGGCGGGCAGGGTTGGTATGATAATTCGATTTGTGTTAAAAACGGCGACCCCAATACAGTGATTGTTGGTGGAATAGATGTTTATTCATCAACCAATGGTGGTGTGAGCTTAGTGCAAAGATCGCAATGGGCTACGACAAATCCTTCAAACATGACCCATGCTGATATACATTACCTCATTTATAATGGTTCGGTACTTTATTGCTGTTCCGATGGCGGTGTGTATAAATCAACCAATGATGGTGTAACATGGACAGATTTAAACCATTATCTTTCTACATTACAATATCAAAGTGCAGATTATGATATAAGTAACCTGCAATATATGTACGGCGGATGCCAGGATAATGATAAGGAAAACACAACAAATGGCGGCAGCAATTGGATACAAAGAACAACAGGTGACGGCGGATATACGGTTGTTGACCCTGTTAATACAAATTATGTTTACGGTCAGTATGTAAACGGTACAATACACCGTTCGGCAAATTATGGCGTGTCTTATTCAACAATAACACCATCAGGCTCTTCAGGCGGCTTGTTTTATAATCCGTATGAAATGGCACCGGGTGACCATAACACTATCGTATTTGGAAGAGCAGATGTCTGGAAAACCACAAATGCTCAGACAGCAACTTCGGGAAGCGGCTGGACACAAATTGCTACAACCACAGTTATTGGAGGTAATGTATCTGCTATTGGAATAAGTGCGACTAATATAGATAAAATTTATATTGGTACATCGAATGGGAAAATTTTTATCACTTCAAATAACGGTGCAAACTGGAATGAGCAGTATGGTTTTAATTATGTAACGGATTTTGAAGTTGACAGAACAAATGATAATGTTTGTTATGCAACATTCGGAGGAACATCTGCGAACCGTATTATGAAGACAACAAACAGCGGATTAAACTGGATTAATATTTCAGCAGATTTACCTTTAATAGAAGTAAATGCAGTTGTTCTGAGAACTACTGCACCGAGAATGCTCATTATTGGTACAGACCTGGGAATTTTTGCATCTTCGAATGATGGTGCAAACTGGGTAAACTTCAGCACAGGATTTCCCTCTGTTGCGGTCTATGACCTGAAATATAAACAGGCACCCGGAATAATACTTGCTGCAACACACGGCAGGGGCTGCTGGACTTTCAACCTCGGGCAAATGGTTGGTATTGACCCCAATGCACTAATTCCTGATAATTATGAACTGAAGCAGAATTATCCTAACCCGTTTAATCCTTCGACAAAAATATCATTTTCGCTTCCACAAGCTGAAAACGTAAAGCTGAAAGTTTTTGATATACTCGGAAAAGTAGTAGCATCTTTGGTGGATGGAAGATTAAATGCCGGAATTCATCAATTGACATGGGACGCATCCGGTACATCAAGCGGAGTCTATTTCTATAAGATTGAAGCAGGCAGCTTTAATGATATTAAAAAGATGGTTTTGGTGAAATGATTTTTTGTTTATGTTTATAAAGTTTATAAAGAAAGGAGCAATTGCTCCTTTCTTTTATGCAGGGTGTATACGTACTGAATTTTGAATTATATTTAACCCTGTATTTTGTTATAATTGATAAATCTTAATCTTTCGCTGCAGGAGAGTTTTTATATTTTTTTTGCATTATCTTTCAGCGGTGAAAATATTATTTTGAAAAAACTATTCATGTCCCGGTATTCAAAAATTCGTATTTTAAATTAATTACATATTTCAATGATTAAACTTCTTTTTATTGTATTAACCTCTTTTTCATTTATTATTAACGGATGCGGCAGTAAAAATTCTGTAGATACAAGTGTAAATAAGATTTTTAAAGACCAGAATTCAGGAGTTGAAAAAGCAGTTTTCAATTATAACCAGGAAAAAGGTAAAGTGCTGAAGTTCAAATGTACAATAAATAACTGGGATGCAATCTCCCCGGCACCCCCAAAAAAAATTGAAGAGATGGATAAATTTAAGAAAGATTATATTTATTTCTTATCGCAGGAAGTTGAAAAAGTGTCTGATAACAGGATAGATTACAAAATAATCTTTGATTCGATTATAACTCACCAGGAATTCAGGGGGAAGACATCGCACTTTAACTCCACTAACGATTATTATGAAGCAAACACACCTTACTTTGAGTTTAACTCAGTTGTTCATCATCCGTTTTATATATCTATGGAAAAAAATGGTGTTATAAAAGATGTTTATGGTTTGGAAGAAATATTAAAAACAATGAAAGAGAAATATGGAAAAGAATACAGCAGTGAAAACCAGGAAACGATGAAGGAATCATATAAATATTTACTGCAGTTAGTGACTCATACGGTACCGGTTATTATATCTGCAGATTCATCCTGGAAAAATGAAGAATTTGTTAAACTGAGATATCCTTATATCAGCATATTATGTGAGAATAAAATTGATAATATGGACCAGCAAAATAATAAGGTATCGGTAAACCTTTCATCCGGTATAAAAATTGACAAGATTACAACCATACTGGGTGTTATGGAAATAGTATCTTATGAAATAGCAGGAAACGGTTCGGGAAATTTAGTTTTGGATATTGAAAAAGGTTGTGTGAAAAGTAAAGATTTTAAATATTCGGTAAAATATAAGCAGGATACAAGGACTGTCAGTAATAACGTTCCCACAACAGATATGGTGGAGGTTGAAGAAACCATTAAAGTTGAACAATTGTATTAATATTTTAATACAAAATTTTCTCAAAATAAAATTTAACAATATTTAAGCCCGGCTTATTTACCGGGTTTGTTATTATATATATTCATTGAAAAATTATTTTTTTGTAATTATGTTGTTATTAACAACAAAATAACCAAGCCATGAAAAGAAACGTTATAGACCTGATATTTGAACTTAAATTAAGCTGTTTAACAAAAGAAGAAAGCATCCGTGAAAAGCTGGCACTGTCGCCGGCAGAATTCAGGGGTATCCTGTCAATTGACCCGTTAACTGCCATGCCATGTAATTTGCTGTCAAAAAAAATGGGTCTTTCTGTTTCACGCGGCAGTAGGGTAATAAATAAAATGATGAAGAGCGGTTATATTAAGGAAGCTGGAGGCTCTGATGATAAAAGGGTTATGAATGTTGCACTTACTGCTAAAGGTATAAATACACAGAAGAAAATTCATAAAATGCTTGAGGATTGTGAAAGTGTTATTCGTAAAAAACTATCCGGAACGGAAGTTGATTCACTCAGAAAATCATTGGAGAAGATATCGGATGTATTAATTTCCTGAAAATTAATGGTCCGGTTTTAGAGCTTTGCAGCACAGATATCCTTATCTATGCTGCAAAGCTAAAAATTTATTTTAACAGCACATCATTTATAGCTTTTACAAACCCTTCTTTAGGCATTGCTCCGGCTGTCATTTGAGGCTGTCCGCTTGAAGGAATAAAAAGAATTGAAGGTATGCTTTGTATTCCAAAAGCGTTTGCAAGCTCTTTTTCACTATCAACATCCACTTTATAAATATTGATTTTTCCGGCATATTCTTTTGATATTTCTTCAAGAATCGGTGCAACCTTTTTGCATGGGGCACACCAATCAGCATAAAAATCAACTATGCACGGCTTGTCTCCTTCAAACTTCCATTCTTTATTTTTTTCGTAATTGAAGACTTTTTCTTTAAACGTTTGTGCAGTTAAATGTTCGGGGGAAGGGTTTTCATCCTTCTTGTTTGAGCTTACTTTACTGCATCCGTTGAAGATAACCAGAAAAGCTATAATTGAAATAAAAATTATCCTGCTTTTTAGATTCATATTATTCTGTAATTGCATTTATAATAGTTGTTAGTAGCAACTTATTATAATTTACGGAAAAAGTCAAGGGCTTTTGCTGTTCCCCGGTACCTTTGCTGGATTACATAGCGTAATGCAGCATAAAATTCCTAAAAAGAAAGAGAAAGCTCCTGCAATTCTTCTTCTTTGTATTTTCCGGTTGAATATATTACCAGGTTTTTATCACCCGATTTATCTTCAATGAATTTTGAACCCGGGTAATAGCTCTGCCAATCCATATTCATCCAGACAGCACCGTCGGAATCCACATGATAATGGATCATGCTCATAAATTTTTTGTAGCCTGATTTTGCCTCGTAATATTTATTTATCATTATTACTACACTGTCCAGTGACGCCTGGGACATATGTTTACCAATATAAACTTCGGGATATATATGGTTGGTAGCAGTAACCAGCCTGCCGTCGCCTCCAAGTGCAACAAACATAGAAACCATTAAAGAAGCGTAGTCTTTGCAATCACCTGTAAATGTTAATATTGATTTGCTCGCTCTCACATACGGTTCACCATTTCCGTTATGTTCTTTATATTTCCAGTGCAAATAAACAAGGTCAAATGTTTCGCAAATCTGGCTTATATTGTTTCCGGGGTATTTTTTTATAATTTCATCAGCAGCATTTCTGATTTGCGGACTGCCGTAATCCATTGCTTTAATAAAAAATTTTGATGTAAACTCAGGGTCCAGGTTAGTTTGTCCGGAATTTATGGCTGCAGGGAACAGCATTATCACTGCAAGTATAAGAAACCTGTATGTTCTCATTTTTATAATTGTTGTAGTTCTAAAATAAGGTTTGTTATATACGACAGGCAGTAGTCGGTATTTAAATATGAAACTTGTATATTTATTGATTAAGTTCCATAATGGCAAAATATACAGAGCCCGCATATATACGGGCTCTTATTTACGGCGACGGATTAAATAGCTCTCTTAAAAATGAAAGCTATCTAAATATTGGAAACATTTTTACTTTATTATCACCATTTTCATGGTTTTAGAATATGTTTGGTTGCTGCTTTGTACGTTAAGTATATAAAAATATACTCCGCTTGATAGATTTGTACCTTCAAAAATTGCAGTATGATAACCTGCTTCTTTTTGTTCATTGACTAAGCTTGCCACTTCCTGACCCAGCAGATTATATACCTTAAGAGATACTTTTCCGTCTTCAGGTATCTGGAAATCTATCTTTGAATTGGGATTAGACGGATTTGGATAGTTCTGTGAAACCTCAAAGGCTATTGGTTTACCTACGACAAGCTCTGAGGGTGAGTTAAGTACAAAGTATTCATAGTTGCTGTTGAAATCAACCTGCTTTAACCTGTACTGGTATTTACCTGTA
>RPQH01000146.1 GCA_003820375.1 Ignavibacteriota bacterium | reverse complement strand
TGTTGATACAAAGAGTATGATTTTAGTAAAATAATATCAGGATACAATCATTTCTGTACAATCAGTGTAACCTTTTATTTCTTTAGTACTCTTCCCATTGTCATTCCAACATGCTTCTAGCTGGGGGTACCCTCTGGGTCATCCACTGTAGATGATGCGGATAATCATAAATAATTTAGAACACTTTTTCATGTTCGTTCATGTTAATAAAAATCTCCAATGTTTAGAATCTCTCCTTATCTATCCAAATGGATTCCAGCCTTCGCTGGAATGACACGGGGTGAGCGGGCTCCAAAGGGGTAAACTGGAATGACACGAGGGGTTTGCGGGTTGGAATGACACGGAAATGTTACGAATAAATATATTTTAAAATCTAAAGATTGTATTTATATTAAAAAACTGTATTTCAAAACTTAAAGAAACCACGTCATGAATAAGTTAATACTCTTCTTAATTCTATTATCTATAAATCTTTTCGCTCAATCAGGAAATCAAAATTTAACAGGCACAAAAACAGAGTACAAATATATAAACGGACATTTACAGCAGCAAACTGTAACAACACCAGAATATGCAGGTTTCACTCAGGATAATATTGCACCAACGGTTATATATCAAAACTCGGTAAATAATAATTCATCTATAAGATGGAATTATACAGAACCGGTATCAATTGGAAGCAGGAATGCAGTCAGCGGTTTAGGACAATTTGGTTCTGTTGGCTGGGATTTGAATGCTGAAAGAGTTTCATTATATGGAAACACTAATAATACACCTTTATGGGAATTCCCGACAAGTACCAGTACAAATGTTAATTTTGTGGCAATGTCAGATTCAGGCGGAATAATTGCTTCCGGTTCCTACCTGAACATTTATATGTTCAATAGCGGGAGCTCAACTCCTATTTTCAATTTTGATGCAACAACACTCCCGCTTGGAACTCCGGAAGTCAGAGTTCTGGATATTACAAATGACGGGAAATTTATTGTTGCAGGAACCTTTAGCCAGGGTGCATCAGATTCAAATTTTGTGCTGGGTTTTTCAAAGGATTCAACGCAGTCGGTATGGAAATTCAGAGTCGGCCAGACAAATGCCGGAGGTTCCGGCATATACGGTGTAAAAATTTGTGCTAATGATTCCCTTGCAATCGTAAATACATACGGAGCATTTTATGTGATAAAAACATATACAGGACAAATTTTATACACTAATTTAATAAATCCTGTAAGCCCCAGCAGTGGTACACAGTCAATTCAGGCTATCAGCGGCAATGGTAATTTTGTTGCTACAATCAATTACAGCGGCTTTGTAAGGGTTTATCAAAGAAGCGGCAATACATACAATTTCCTCTGGACTCATCAGGAGCCGCCCGGAACATATTATAACTGGTTGGTTGCCGCGGAATTTTCTGCAGATGGTCAGTATTTAGCATGCGGAACACTGCAGTTCGTTTCTTCAAGCAGTTTCGATGGCAAAGTAAAGCTGTTCAGATCGACAAACTCTACACCATTGTGGACATTCACCGGAATGGGTGACCAGGTTTCCAGTGTTACATTTTCTAAAAACGGAAATATTCTTGTTGCCTGCAGTTACGGAGATATTAATAATCAAAACAATGATTTATATGTATGGAAATTATCAAATGGAAATAATGTACCGATTTTTGGATATAATTCATCTACTTCATTATTCTGCAGCAGCATATCAAATAATGGAAGTACAATAATAACAAGCGGTAAAGCAGTACATGCAAGGATAATGGGCTCAGGCGGAATAGCTTATAATATTTTCATTGATACAAATGATACACAGGTTGGTGTTATCAATAACAATAATACTCCGTATGAATATAATCTTAGTCAAAATTATCCTAACCCGTTCAACCCGAAAACAATTATCAATTATCAATTAGCAATGAGCAATTATGTCCGGTTAATAATCTATGATGTAATGGGCAGGGAAGCAGCTGTGCTTGTCAATCAAAAGCAAAATGCAGGAACATATGAAATTGAATGGGATGCTTCTAACTATCCAAGCGGAGTATATTTTTATAAGATTGAAAGCGGAAAGTTTACTGATACAAAGAAGATGATACTTATAAAATAATCCCAACGGGGATTGCTTCGCAGCAGATAACAGATTGGTTTAAAAAAGGTGGTCATTTTATGGCTGCCTTTTTTATCTTTTAATAGAGTCATCTTAAACTTACGCTTGCCTGCCTCCGAACTCTTTGAACATTTCTATAAGGATAAGGAGAGATTCATCAAGCCGGATGATGTGTGTCAGGGCATTTTTTGTTATGAATAATTACACTTGCTTATGCTATCACGTAGTGATTCCCCATATTAGAAAATATACTAATACAGAAACAACTACATAGTAGCTGCCAATTGTTGATTATCCGGTTTATACTAATTTATGTGATAATTAAAAATCCTATGGGGCAACACCTACGGAGTTTCGAGGGATAGAACAATTTATCTAATACAGGGAATCACTCTGTGATTTTATTCTTTTCCTGTCTCGAAATTTAATATTTTGAATTTATTTGCTTGTATGATACAGGTAGGTCAGTAACCCCTTGCCTGTTACCAATTCCGGCTCTTCTTCCAACTCCCGAACTCACAACTCTCGAACTCACAACTCTCGAACTCACAACTCTCAGAACTCACAACTCTCGAACTCACAGAACTCTCCGAACTCTATACACTCTATTATAAATTGAATACCTATGCCTTTTTGCTTATTTTTACACTCTTACTTAAAAATTTTATATTATTGTAACTATATTTTTAACCTGATTTCCATCAGCTTAGGCTGATGCAGATAAATAATTAATGGCAAAAACAAAGAAAAAACAGGAAAAAGGCAAAAAGCAATTACCTGAAAATATTGAGTTTAACTTTAAGATAGATAAAAAATATTACTTACCAATTATAGCATCAATAGTGTTATTATCTATCGTCCTGGCATATTATTATATAATTTATGCTTTCTCAATAAATAAAGAACATGGCTTTCCGCTTGATGACCCGTGGATACACTTAACATTCGCAAAAAACCTGGCACAGTTTGGCAGTTTTTCATATTTCAAATCTGAAATGGTGACAGCCGGTTCAACTTCACCTATTTATACTTTGCTTCTTGCAATTGGTTTTTTTATTACCAATAATGAAATGATACTAAGCTATGTACTGGGAATAATTTTTCTTGCTGCTGCTGTTTATGCCTTTTACAAACTCTCTGATGAAATGTTTTCTGCCGAAAACTGGCTTGCAATTGGTGCCGTTCTGATATTTGTGCTTGACAGATGGATGAACTTTATAGCTGTTTCGGGAATGGAAACTACGCTGTTTATTTTCCTTTTGATAATATGTTTCTATTATTACAGGAAAAGAAATGCCGTAATGTTTGCGGTAACGGTTGGGTTTGCATTTTGGGCAAGGCCTGATTCAGCTGCATTCATAGGTGCAATAATTCTTGATTACATTGTATTCCTTTATTTTAAAAAAAATAATCCAAAAGAATACAATGGATTACCGGAATTCTCCAGGCCGGACCTGATAAAAATTGGAATAATTACAGGTGTTATTTTTGCTGCATACTTTGGCATGAATTTACTGCTGTCGGGGTCACTGCTTCCGAATACTTTTGATGCCAAGCTTACTTATTATTCTCCTCAATTCAGGAGCAGGGCAGAATTTCTAAGAGATGAGGTATGGGGATATTTTACAGAATCGTCTTATATTTTAATTATCGTTCCGTTTTTTGCGGCTGTAATTAAGATAATATCGGATACTTCAAAAAGAAGATATAATAAATTTTTACTGCCCGTAATATTTATTATTGCATTAATATTTATTTACTGGTTCAAGCTGCCTTATGCTCACCGTTTTGGCAGATACTTAATGCCGGTAATTCCTTTTTATATTTTATTATTTGTGTACGGCTCCAGGCAAATATTTGAATTAATATACAGGCTGCTAAAAGATAAAAAGCTTGCAAACGGCTTAAACATGATATTAATTGCTGCCGCAATAATATATTCATTTATTTCATACCAGGATACAAAGGTAACATATGCTGAGCAGACACATCACATATCTATAAGGCAGGTAGCAGCTGCAAAATGGATACGTGATAACACACCTGAAAGCTCTATAATTGCAACACATGATGTAGGAGCTATAGGTTTCTACTCCAACAGAAAGATTGTTGATGTTGCAGGATTAATAAACCCTGAATTCATTAAGAAACTTCTTGATAATGATTTCCCGGTATTCATGAAGGAGCAGATGAAAAATCAGAAAGTAACTCACATAGCATTTTTAAGAGAATGGTACAGGATAGTTAATCAGCCTGCTTTATTTACAACAGGTGATATGAACTTTGAAATTATGGATGTATTTCAGTTTGACCCGGTAAAAACACACATATTAAGCAGTGAGGTAAAAGGGATGACAGCATATGCAGTGGAGCTGATAAGCCAGCGGCAATACCAGCAGGGGATAAATTTATTAGCCAGGGCAAATTCTATTGATCCTAATTCTTCACTTACAGCTTTTTATTTAGGTTACAGTTATTTAGCTTCAGGTGATGCAGTTACAGCAGAAAAATATCTCAAGAAGGCAATAGATATCTTCCCGGGTTACAAAGATGCAGTGTTTATACTTAATGACCTTTACACAAAACAAAACCGGAAAGTTGATGCAAGAAAAAATACTGAGGATTATCTGAAAGTAAATCCATCGGATACTACGGCAGTACGGCTATTAAATACCACATTAAAGGACACAGTGACGGCTCCATAGATGAAATTAAAAATATTGTATTCTGCTGCTTTTATTTTTGTTTTTGTATTATTCATGCTTGTGTATTTTCTCTTTTTGAATAAGACATACAGGAATTCTTATGATGAAGCAGTAGTAAAAATAAACAGGGGACAAGGTCTAAGCTCAGTTGCAAGAGAGCTTGAAAAAGAAGGTGTGATATATAACAGGTATGTTTTTATTGCAGCAGGCAGGTTATTTGGTTACCAGGAAAATATTATACCCGGCGAATACAGGTTCGGAAATGGATTAACAAACATCGATATATTAAAGATGATAACCGACCCTTTTCTTACAAGAAATGTGACTTTGACTATTCCCGAGGGACTGAATATACGCCAGATTGGCCGGCTGCTTTCAAGACAGTTTAATCTTGATTCGGTTAAATTTGTTAACGAAGCAGGCAATGATTCATTATTAAGCGAGCTTGGGGTAGAAGCGGAAAACCTTGAAGGATTTTTATTTCCTGATACGTATAATCTTAATATAAGTGCACGCGGCGGAATGGAAAGAGAAATTGTAAGGATAATGTTTTCTGAATTTAAAAGAAAAGTTACGACTGTTATGTACGAGGAAATGAAGCGGAGAAAATTAAAATTAAAAGATGTTGTTACTATGGCATCAATAATTGAAGGTGAGACAAGGTTTAAACCGGAAAAGAAGATTATAGCTGGAGTATATTACAACCGTCTGAAAAAAAGAATGAAGCTTGAAGCTGACCCTACTGTTCAATATGTTTTACCGGGCGGTCCTAAAAGAAGGTTAGCTTACAGTGACCTGAAATTTGAATCACCTTATAATACTTATTTACATACGGGTTTACCCCCGGGACCAATAAATAATCCCGGATTAAGCTCAATATTGGCTGCTATATATCCTGAAGAAAATAATTATCTCTATTTTGTTGCCAAAGGAGACGGGTCACACAGGTTTGCCTCAACATTTGACGAGCATAAGCAAAATATACAGCAGTACAGAAAATATTTACAGGAACTTGAAAATAAAAAGAGTGATACTTTAAAGTAAAGAGACAAGAATTAATAAAACAGAACACACATGCGATTTCAGTTCTTGTCCTCACCCCCCTGACCCCCTCTCCTATGATACATGAGAGGAGAGGGGGAGAATAAATTTGCCGGTCTTCTAATGCAAAAGAAGATTTTAGAGTAATAGCTCCCCCTCTCCTAACGCTTATCATAGGAGAGGGGGTCAGGGGGGTGAGGACAAGAACTGAATAAACTAAAATATAAAAATCAAATCTTAATTATTATAGGTTGGTTAATTAATTTAAATGCCGGATTCAGGAAAAATAAGAACATTAGGCAACTTGCTGTTTAAGCTTGAAACCAGAAGCAATGACGGTTCAAAAAGGAAACTGTTCATGCTTTTTATTTCATTTCTGCTGCCGGGATTGTTTCTGCCATTCCTGCTTTATAAGCAAAATCCTGACCCAACGGGATTTCAATTTGCTTTTTTAACTTATGTTTTCTTTTCATTAGTGCTTTCGTTTGCTGTAATATCCGAGTTTGATAATCTCATAATGTCAAAAACAGAGATTGATATTTTTACGGCTTTACCGGTAGATGACGAAATTATAGTAAGTGCAAAAATGTACGGCATAATAAGGTATATTTTTATTATGTCACTGCCATTACTGCTTCCGTCGGGTGTTTATTATTACCTTATATTAAGGTCATTTCCAAGAGCAGTAATATTTTTCATATCGGGGTTTTTTCTTTGTTTATTTGTAATAAATATATTACTCTTTATTTACAGTATTGCCTTAAGGAAATTAAAAACAAACCGGCTTGGTATATACACATTGGTTCTTCAGGTCCTGCTGATATTTGCTTTAATTCTCGGCTACCAGTTTGTATCATATATTTTCACAGGACGACCCGGTTCAGCTATATCAAATCATTTATATAATATCCAAAAGAACGGTTTAATAGATTATTTCCCGCAGGCATGGTTTGCTTTTTTGCCTGCAACACACCGTAATGCAGTATTTGATATCAGCATAATATTAAAAACTATATTGCCTGTTGTAGTATGTTTTTTGAGCTACCTTACATTAAAATATTACCTGCTGGAAAATTACAGCTTGATAAGGGAAAAAATTATTTATTCACGCGGCTTTAAGGGAGAGAACCCTTCTAAAAAAAAAATTTTCTTATTTGAGCTTGCAGGTAAAATAATAGGCAGAATTTACATAAGAGACCACTCGGAGCAATCATCTTATACTTTAATGAGGAACCTGTTCAAAAGAGATAAAGCCGTACGGCTGAACATTCTTCCGATGATAGTTATTCCATGCGGTCTGGCATTGTTTGCATACATTACAAATCAGCTTCCCGTACCTTTTAGCAGTAATTACTTTAATACTAAACCTGTATTTCATATTTCAATACTACTTTCAGTATTGGTAGTGTTGAACACAGGGATACTGGGATTAAAAGTAACGAGCTATACAGGCGTTTCGTGGATATATGATGCTTACCCTGTTTATCCGAAAAACCGGTTTATTAACGGAATAAGGAAATTTTATAATCTTTATCTTTTAGTCCCTGTGTGCTTTATTCTGTTCTTGTTCTTTGCATTTAAAATGCCTTTTGTTTTTGCTTTAATACATACGCTTTACATTTTTGTGAGTGCAAATCTTTTTAACACCTTGTACCATATTTTTAACCGGACTCTCCCGTTTACGAAAGATAATACGATATTTAATTCGGTTTCCCGGTTGACTTCTATATTCTTTCCGTTATTATTCGGAATTATATTTATTGTACTTCAGAATTTTGTATATAAAGATTTAGCAATAACTATACTTACTGTTGGAATAATATTAACAGTAACGTTTTGGCTGAATTATTTCGGGTTTATAAGAAACAGAGACTGAGGACAATTACGAATGATGAATGACGAATGACGAATGACGAATTTAGAAATCAGATATATATAAGGTTCAGGCTTTTTTACATACTCCGAACTCTACAAACTCTACGTGTTCTCCAGCTCTACCAGTTTTTTCAAAAGCCAGTCTTTGCTTGAAACATTGTTTTCGTTCTGCAGAGATTCTATTGTACCGGTTATCTTTTCTTTTTCTGAAGGATCAAGATTAATAATTTTTTTCAGGTATAAAAAGAACTTGTGGAATAAATCCCAATTGATTCTTGAAATTCCTTCATTTCTTTTCAGGTAGTGCCGTGTTGTGTCAATTATGTAAATAATCGATTCATAATCCTTCTTCTCGTAATATATCTTAGCAAGTATTTTTTTTGACTGGAGATAGAAATAATGATTATTGTAACGTACATTATTTAATGTATCGAGTGCTTCATCATACCTCTTTTTATAGAAGCATATTTGTGTTTTGGCAAGATTAAGAGTGGATTCCGACAATTCAGGCAGAACCCTGCTTTTGTATTTATTAAAGAAATTTTCTGCCCATGCAATCTTGTTTACTTCAAGAGCAGCTATAACAGCATTCAGGAAATCAACATAATTGATATATTTGCTCTTACCATATATACCCTTGTCCTCCATCATCTTGAAAACATTGAATGTTTCGGTCTTAAATCCGGGGTCAGGACCATTGCTTCGTACAGTGCAGTAGTTATGAAGCTCTACATATATATTTGCCAGTACATTCTGGCTCAGCTTATTGTGATTATCAATTACGAACTTCTTCAGACGCCTGAAATATTTCACTTCATCGGGTTTTAACATGGTCATGAGTATCAGGTATTTCATGTAAATAACATAATGTTCTTTGCTTATTACAGCAAGGTTATCTTCAACATATTTAATAATTTCATCAAGCAGCCACATCTTCTGCCTGCCCGGCTCATTGCTCTGCCTCAACTGCAGAAACATAAAGTGAAACAGCTTCAGCTTCGTCAGGATGTAATAATAATCCATGTTATCATTTATCTTCTGAAAATCATCTTCATTTATCTTAGTACTTCGTTCAAGAAAATGATTATATGCTTCTACTTCAAGATATATCTGGTTATAATAATAATCTTCATCCCTGTTA
>RPQH01000145.1 GCA_003820375.1 Ignavibacteriota bacterium | reverse complement strand
CCGCGTTGCTTATCAAGATTATTCCTGAATTTGAATATATAAATATCAATACTGTTACCCCTTGTCTTTTATCAATTTCGAATCCTTTTTTCCTTAACTTGACGCCTATGCGAGTACTCGGGAAAGGACAATATTTATAATGATTCGAAATATTTTGGTGAATATAAACCCTGTGTTATCAGCTATCAGAGATTATCCGTATCTACTTTACTATTGTCCTTCGACTCCGCTCAGGACAGATTTTCATTAATTGCGTAAGGTGATTTAATTAGAAATTAATTTGTATTTATTAAGCACTAAATAACATATTGATATTACTTAGATTATAAAATATTTTATAATGACGAATAATGAAAAACAGGTATGAAATAAATACATCTAAGCCGCTTACAGTTCATGATATTCCGCATGAAGAGCGACCGCGTGAAAGACTGAAAGAACTTGGCGCTGAAAATTTATCCTCTCATGAATTAATTGCACTCATTTTAGGAAGCGGCATGCCGGGTGAATCTGTTTTATCTTTGTCTCAAAGACTCATTTCTCATTTTGGCTCATTCAAAAATGTTTTTAATGCTTCAATGGAAGAGCTGCTTGATATTGACGGCATCGGGCAGGCAAAAGCATCACAGCTTATTGCATGTTTTGAAATTGCCAAACGTGTGGTCAAAGAAACATTGAAAGAGGAAAAAGAAAAAAAAGAATCAAAATCAATTATATCGCCGGAAGAAGCAGTTGATATAATCAGAAGCAGGATATCCGATTATAATAAAGAGCAGTTTCTTGTTGTCTCATTCGATACAAGACAAAAAGTAATTGGAATAGACAATATTTCAACCGGCACATTAACAGCAAGCATAGTTCACCCGCGTGAAACTTTTGAGCGTGCTATCAAACGCCACGCAGCATCAATATTAGCGGCACATAACCACCCTTCAGGAGACCCCGAACCATCGGAAGAAGATATCAGGATAACAAAGAGATTAACAGAAGCAGGAAAGATAATCGGAATAGAACTGCTTGACCATATAATAATAACCCGCAGCAGCTTTTACAGCTTTAAAGAAAAAGGAATGATTTGAATCAATTACGAATGACGAATTACGAATGACGAGTTGGAATAAGAAATAAAACTTAAATTAAATATTATTTTTTTAAATTAATAAAGCCATGAAAGAAAATGTCATTCAGGATAAAAGTTATGACTTTGCTTTAAGAATATTAAGGCTTCACAGGTACCTTGTTAAAAATTATAAAGAGGGGAAAACCGTGTCGACCCAGATACTGAGATGCGTCACTTCCATTGGTGCTAATGTTGAAGAAGCGGAAGGCGGGCAGTCTGGTAAAGATTTTCATGCAAAAATGACAATTGCATATAAAGAAGCAAGAGAAACAAGTTTCTGGTTAAGATTGCTCCATGATGGGGATTATTTAGATGATAGAATGTTTAACTCTCTGTTTAAGGACTGTGAAGAGATACTAAAAATCCTTGGCAGTATTCAAATCACCATGAAGAATAAAATTAATCGATCATAATTCATTATCTGTTATACATTCTACAATTAGTCAATGAATAGGTAAATATTTCCTAAACAGATATACTATACCATTTTTTTCCAATTCGTCATTTGTCATTCGTAATTCGTCATTGTTATCTCTTCCCGTGAACTGCGATAACCGTAGATTGCAGGCCTCCTCTGACAGAAAACTCACCTTTAATTTCCATCCATTTTGGCTTTAATACTTTTACAAGGTCATTAAGTATTCTGTTAATTACATTCTCGTAAAATATTCCTTCATTGCGGAACGACTGCAGGTAATATTTCAGTGATTTTAACTCAACACATTTTTTAGCGGCAATATAAGAAATTGTTATTATTCCAAAATCCGGCTGGCCAGTTTTAGGGCATACTGAAGTAAATTCATTTGCTCTGTGTACAATAAGATAATCCCTGTTTGGAAATGAATTTTCGAATGTTTCCAGTAATTCAATCTTGTCAATATTTGTTTGATGAGGTATTATTTTGCTCATTTTTCAATAGTTTACTGCAATATCAGGTAAATTCGTCTATTTATAAAGGGAAAAAAGATGATTTTCCTCATATTATAAATAATTATTTCCTATTAAATTTGAATAATATATACGTTTATATTTATAAAAAATAACCCTAACAACAAATGAAAAAGATATTCTTTCTTTTAATTTTATCCGCCCTAATCAGTCAGAATTTTATATATACGCAGGAAATACCTTTAACTGGAGGATATGCATGTTCAATGAAAAAAATGCATTCACATCTTCCAATTTTAGATACCGATGTTCCAATCAGGCACACTTTTGATGTAATAAAATACACAATAAATCTTGATATTCGAAATTGTTTTATATCTCCGTTTCCAAAGAACTTTAATGCTACCATAAAAATTGATTTGCGTGTTGATACAGCTTTAAATGCAATCAACCTGAATGCTGTTAACACATCACTACAGATAAATTCTGTTGGACTTAACGGAGTATCATTTACACATACAGGCAATATACTTACAATCAACCTGAACAGAACTTATAACCCGGGTGAAATGGTATCTGTATTTATTAATTATTCTCACCTTAATATAGCAGATGGTGCTTTTTATGTAGGTACATCTATACCATCAGTAATGACCGATTGTGAGCCCGAAGGTGCAAGAAAGTGGTTCCCGTGCTGGGATAAACCGGGTGATAAAGCATTATTAGATCTTACTGCAAAAGTTCTTACAGGCATTAAGCTTGCTTCAAACGGAAGGTTAAATGATTCTACCGTAACTGGTGATACCACATATTACCACTGGGTAAGCAAAGACCCTGTTGCAACATATTTAGTAGTACTGGCTGCAAGAAGCAATTATAAGCTTGATATTGTTTACTGGCATAAGCTTTCAAATCCTGCTGACAGTATACCTATCCGCTTGTATTATATAAACACAGAAGGAAACAATGTAAAGAGTTATATCGCTGATATGACCACATATTATTCACAGAAATTTACTGAGCATCCTTTTGAGAAAAATGGTTTTAACACAGCAGCAGTTTCCGGATTCGGGTGGGCAGGTATGGAAAACCAAACTATGACCACATTGGGACAAAGCTATTGGGATGTGAACACAGTATCACACGAATACGCACACCAATGGTTCGGCGATATGATAACATGCGCAACCTGGGCTGATATCTGGCTTAATGAAGGTTTCGCTTCTTATATTGAATCTATCTGGCTTGAACATACCAGTGGTTATGCATCATATAAAGGACATATTAATTCTCATGCTTCATCTTATCTCAGTCAAAATCCCGGATGGGCTATGTGGAATGCTGACTGGGCAGTTAATACTCCTAATGTAAATACACTGTTTAATTATGCAATTACATATGCTAAAGGAGCATGTGTACTTCATATGTTAAGATACACATTACAGGATACTGCAGTATTTTTTAACTGCATAAGAGGTTATGCAGGAGATACAGCTAACTTCAGATTTAAATCTGCTACCACTGATGACTTTACAGCAAAGATAAGTTCAATTGCAGGACAGGACCTTTCATGGTTCATTAATGAATGGGTGAAGCAGCCGAACCATCCTGTTTATGCTAATGTATATCAGATCAGCGGTTCAGGTTCAAACTGGACTGTCGGATTCTTAGCAAAACAAACACAGACTAATACAATTTTCCATAAAATGCCTTTGACCATAAAGATTACATTTTCAACAGGACCTGATACAACTTTCAGGGTGATGAACGATGTAAACAACCAGACATATTTCTGGAACTTTACCAGGCAGCCAACTTCTTTCTCTTTCGACCCTAATAATGATATAGTATTGAAACAGGGAACTACAGTACAGGGAATAGTAAGCGGAATAGAAAATGAAAATGAAACTCCTGTTGCTTATAACCTGTACCAGAATTTCCCAAACCCGTTTAACCCCGTAACGGTAATTAACTATGATATAGCTAAAAGAGGAAATGTAAGTATTAAGATTTATGATGTACTTGGTAAGCTGATAAAAGAACCTGTTAATGAAGTTAAAAATGCAGGAAGATACCAGGTTTCATTTGATGCTTCTAATTTACCCTCAGGTATTTATTACTATGAAATTAATTCAGGCTCATTTACGGATTCTAAGAAGATGGTACTTGTAAAATAAATCCGTAATAAAATTATACAGAAAGGCATTCCGCTGAAACGGGATGCCTTTTTGGTTATTTGAACTATAATTCCATGATATTTAGCAAAGAATACATCCTTTTTAACGAAAAATGGTGATTTTCATCATATCTTTAAATTAGATTTTATATTAATTTGTATAATATTATCCAAAGTCTTACAAAAAATAATCCTAACAACTAATGAAAAAGTCATTACTCTTAGTCATTTTATTTGCATTTACATCTGTAATATATCTACAGGCACAGGATGTTCCTATGCATGGATGGGAAGCATGTTCACAGAAAAAAATGCAGTCACAGAATCCTTTACCATTGGGTGGGGATTCTCCAAATACACCAAAACATAAATATGATGTAATAGAATATAAACTGAATTTAGACATCAGAAATTGTTTTATTACTCCTTTCCCCAGGTCATTTACAGGCAGTGTAATTATTAAATTCAGAATAGATACTACATTAACTTCAATTCAATTGAATGCAGTAAATACTTCACTTCAGATTGACAGTGTTGGGTTATCCGGTGTTTCATTTACTCATACCGGCAACATACTGACAGTCACTTTAAACCGTTCATATAATCAGGGTGAAGTAACACAGGTTAAAATAAATTACAAGCACTTGAATGTATCAGACGGAGCAATATATACGGGCAGCACTTCTAACCCGGGCGGTTTCTTCACTGATGCTGAGCCCGAAGGTGCAAGAAAGTGGTTCCCGTGCTGGGATAAACCTTCGGATAAAGCTATGATTGATATGACCGTGAAAGTTCCGGCAAATGTTAAGATAGGCGGCAATGGAAGATTAAACGATTCTACACTTACAGGTGATTCTCTTTATTATCACTGGGTAAGCCGTGAACCTGTTGCTACATATCTTGTTGTACTGACCGGTAAAGTGAATTATAACCTTAACATCGTTTATTGGCACAAAATATCAAATCCTTTAGATAGTATTCCTATAAGATTCTATTATAATGCAGGTGAAAACCCGACCAATATACAAAATATTATAGGCGATATGACCACTTATTTTTCAACGAAATTTAGCGAACATCAATTTGAGAAAAACGGGTTTACAACAGCTCCTGCCCCCGGATTTACCTGGGGAGGGATGGAAAACCAGACCCTGACAACATTATGTGCTAACTGCTGGTCTGCAAATTTAGTATCACACGAATATGCTCATCAATGGTTTGGTGATATGGTAACATGCGGCACATGGGGAGACATCTGGCTGAACGAAGGTTTTGCAACCTATGCAGAAGCTTTATGGTATGAACACACAACAGGTTATACAGCATATAAGAATGATATTAACAGCGACGCAAGTTATTATCTTTCAAATAATCCAGGCTGGCCGATGTATAATCCGTCATGGGCAGAAAATACGCCGGATGTTGGTATTTTATTCAATACTGCAATAACCTATAATAAAGGTGCATGCGTACTGCATATGCTGAGATATGTTTTACAGGATACAAATACATTCTTTAATTGCTTAAGAGTTTATGCTTCTGATACACTGAACTTCAGAAATAAAAATGGCGTTACGGATGATTTTACAAATTTAATAAGTTTAGTAGCAGGACAAAATTTAGGCTGGTTCATAGACCAGTGGGTAAAACAACCGAACCATCCTGTATATGCAAACATTTACCAGATAACCGGTTCAGGCTCAAACTGGACTGTAGGTTTCCAGGCAAGGCAAACACAGACAAATACACCTTTCCATAAGATGCCGATAGTTGTTAAGATTACTTTTACATCAGGTCCTGATACAACATTCAGAGTTATGAACGATGTAAATGACCAGATATTTTACTGGAATTTAGACAGACAGCCGGCAACTGTAGTATTTGACCCTAACAATGATATCGTATTGAAAGTGGCAACAACAGTTCCGGGATTAGTTGGAATTACAAATCTAAATGAAGTCCCGTTTACATATAACCTGTCTCAGAATTATCCGAACCCGTTTAATCCTGTAACAACATTTAACTATGAAATAGCAAAACGCGGAAATGTAAGTATAAAGATATATGATGTAACAGGTAAGCTGGTTATACAGCCGGTTAATGAAATGAAGAACCCGGGAAAATATCAATATACATTCCATGCCGGAAGCTTAGCATCAGGTGTTTATTATTACGAGATAAAATCAAACAGCTTTACCGATACGAAGAAGATGGTGCTGGTAAAGTAACAAGATACAGCCACAAAAAATAAATAATTTTTTAGTTATGAACCCCGTCAGCAGGCGGGGTTTTTTTTATTATATACTTTTGCAAAAGGAAAAAATGTGTATCATTTTAGTTTTTAATAATAATTTCAGATTAAGTCCTCACCCCCCTGACCCCCTCTCCTATGATAGGCGTTAGGAGAGGGGGAGCTGTTATTCGAAGATCATTTATGGAAGACAAGATCTACAATTAATTTCTCCCCCTCTCCTCTCATGTATCATAGGAGAGGGGGTCAGGGGGGTGAGGACTTAATCTGAAATTAACAGAAAATTTCTGCCGGTAATGAAATATTTCTGTTCTGTCTAATATTATTATACACCTATGCGTTTTTAAAGTCACTTTTTGTTAATATATTTGATTATATGAGCAAGCTAATTTCGAAAATATTTTTTATCTCATTAATAATTACAGTAAGTTATACAGAGGTTCATACAGAATACAGCACTTTCTTTGATGATAAAGCTAATATTAACAGGAAACGTGAATATTATAACTACCTGTTCAAAAACTATGATGCTGTAAATCATTTCTTCGATGTACTTAATTATAATATAAACGTTAATATATATAACTGTTATACCTCACCATACACAAGAGCATTTTCAGGAGAGGTGACAATAACTTTCATTTCAACTTCAAGTATTAATTCTATTGACCTGGATGCATCAAGCCACTCTATTATTATAGATTCGGTTAGAATGAACGGAACAACTTTCCTGCATTCAAATAATAATTTAGCCATCAATCTTGACAGAACTTATAATACAGGTGATACTGCAAATGTTAAAATCTATTACAGGCATAAAGATGTTAGCGATGGTTCTTTTTATGCTATAAGCGGGCAGGTGTTCACTGACTGCGAACCCGAAGGTGCAAGAAGCTGGTTCCCATGCTGGGATAAACCTTCGGATAAAGCAACGCTGGACCTGACAGCAAAGGTACCTTCTTCCGTTAAGCTTGGCTCTAACGGCAGATTAAACGATTCAACACTTACAGGCGATACCCTCTATTATCATTGGATAAGCAGAGACCCGCTTTCTACTTACCTTGCAGTTATAACTTCAAGAGTAAATTATAAGCTGGATATCAGATACTGGCATAAGCCTTCAAATCCTTCGGACAGCGTTCCAATAAGATTTTATTATGCTGAAGGACAAAACCCTTATCATATCGAAGATATTATTGTTCCGATGACAGATTATTTCTCACAGCTTTTTGGCGAGCATCCTTTTGAGAAAAACGGTTTTGCAGCCACCACCAGTGCTCCGTGGGCAGGCGGAATGGAGAACCAGACTCTGACAACACTCATGAATTCTATATGGGAAGAATATCTTGTTGCCCATGAATACTCTCATCAGTGGTTTGGTGACCTGATAACATGTGCTGACTGGCCTGATATATGGATGAACGAAGGATTTGCTACATATTCCGAAGCATTATGGAATGAATACAATGGCGGTCAAACCGCATATAAAACTTCAATTGACGGGCTTGCAGCAATATACCTTGCAGGGAATCCCGGCTATGCAATTTACCGCCCCGGTACTTATACTTTTAATTATGAAATAACTTATGCAAAAGGTGCTTGCGTGCTTCATATGCTCAGATATGTTTTAGGTGATTCAGTTTTCTTTAACGCAATAAAATCTTATGCAACTGACCCGCAGTTCAAATTCAAAAATGTAACAACGGATGAGTTTACAGAAAAGATTAGTGAGGTTTCAGGCCAAAGCTTAAGCTGGTTCATAGATGAATGGGTAAAACAGCCAAATCATCCTGATTATAACAACACTTTTTCTTTTGACCCTGCAGAAAATAACACATGGAATGTTACGTTCACGGCAAAGCAGGTACAGACAAATACAACGTTTCATAAAATGCCGGTTGAAATAAAAATTAATTTTGAAACAGGTAATGATTCATTGATCCGTGTCATGAATGATGTTAATGAACAATCATATACATGGCATTTTGACAGAAAGCCGGTAAATGTTGAGTTCGACCCCGATAACCAGATTGTATTGAAGCGGGCTTCAACAAACGGGATAGGACCGTATGCAGGTTTTCCTGCGAAGTTTGCTCTTTACCAGAATTATCCTAACCCGTTCAATCCTGCAACAAATATAAGTTATGATGTACCTGTAAGAGCTTTGGTTACAATAAAAATATATGATGTATTGGGAAAGCTTATTTCAACACCTGTAAATGAAACTAAAAATGCAGGCAAATACACTTTCGAGTTCAGGGATACCAATTTAGCATCCGGTGTATATTTTTATGAAATGACAGCAGGAGTATTTAGCGAGAAAAAGAAGATGATGCTGGTGAAGTAGTTCGTAGAGTTTGTTAAGTTTGTTAAGTTTGTTAAGTTTGTTAAGTTTGTTAAGTTTGTTAAGTTTGTTAAGTTTGTTAAGTTTGTTAAGTTTGTTAAGTTTGTTAAGTTTGTTAAGTT
>RPQH01000144.1 GCA_003820375.1 Ignavibacteriota bacterium | reverse complement strand
TATTCTGTCTTAATAATCTCTTGTCCTTTTATTCCAAATCCATGACTGAGTAAATTACTATCCATCTCTACTCCTTTTTTTATTACAAAAATAATAATAAAGTACGAATTATTATGATGAACCTGTTTTCCAAAAACGATAACCCAACTTGATACCAACTTGATACCAACTCCGACCTGTTAAGACCCCAACTCAGCACTGTTTTGAACCCAACTCTGATTTTTAGGAATGTCAGGTCACGCTAAGTCGAGGAAACCGCAAAAGTGAAGAATTATTCACAATTGTATAATCAATAAACGAGGACACTGGCAGATGGGAATTCTTACTTACCTCTGAACATATTATCCATTAATCAGAAATCCTCTTAATGAAAAGCCGTATTGCCAGACCTTAATATTAGGTGACTTAGGTTAAAATTTAATAATTTCCTAAACATCAAATTCATCTTTTAGAAAATCTTCAAAATTATTATAGTTCTTTGAATATATTAAGCTTAATTTAGAATTAGTATTTTTTTCGTACTTAATAATTCTATAAAAGATATTAATAGATTCTTTTTTTTCTAATAATCTTGCATAATATGTTATGGTATTAGTTATTTTTGCAATTTCATCTTCTTCGAAATCTGATAATTTTATTTGCTTGTTATCAATCTTCTCCAATATATTTATATGGAAATTGTATTTATTTGTATTAATAAAAATGTTTTCAACTAAATCAAAACCGAGTGTTTTTTTAAAGGTAAAAATTATTCCTGAACCTTTATATGTAGCCATTGTTGTTTCCCGCTCAGCGGTTATTTCAAAACCTTGATTTTTAAAAAAGGAAGAAAAATTTTTTAATGCTTCTTCAAATTTCCTAAATATTATTGCTGCTTTAAATACATTGATTTCCCTTTCCTTAATTAATAATTTTTCATTTAAATCTGCTATTTGTTTTATTCTTTTAATATGCATAATTTATTTATTGAATGAATATAATAAATCAAAATTAATCTATCAATTAATATAATTAATTGATTCAAATTATATGATAACCTAGATTTTATATCGGAACATAATTAGTTCAAAGACCTAACCTCAGACTCTTTTCTCTTAATGAATAACATAAATAGCAATTATCTTATACAGGAAAATACATTTTTTCTTTATATCAGTAACTTTTGTAGATCTTTCTCCAATTGTATGACACCGATCCCTAATTGCCATAATCTATAGAATTATAGTTTGGACGAATATTGATTTATATAATTATATGTTATTTCATTATATTACTAAGCCATTTCTAAAATCTTCAATTATGTTATACTTCTAATTTCCTGATGTGAATGGCAGAAATAATCAATTCTAATTTACATAACAGGGGAATGGAAAAAACAAAAATATCTCAAAAAGAGGAAAGAGAAATATATTTAAATTTAATACTGAATTCAGTATCGAATAAAAAACTTATAGTAGCAGGTCCTGGAACCGGAAAAACATTTACTTTTAAAAAAATACTTGAAAATAACAACACTAATAATAATCTAGTTTTGACATTTATTAAAAAGTTAGTAAATGATTTAGAAGAAAAATTAGGAAAATATGCAGAAGTTAAAACATTTCATAGCTATTGTAAGAAAATACTTCATCAAATTAATGGCAAAGTAAATCTTGAATCTTTCTTAACGAAAATAATTGAAACGGATGCGCTATTGCTTGGACTTAATTATACAGCAATTGATAATAGATTTCAATTATTAGAACACAACAGTAAGGGAATTAAATTCTATTTAGAACGCGGGGACTATTATGAAACAGTTTCTTTAATGATTCAGTATATAGATTATACAAATTAATCCTTGAAAACGATAAAATCATACCTAATTATGATTTAATACTTGTAGATGAATACCAAGATTTTAATCCATTAGAAGTAGCTTTTATTAAGTTGCTTGAAAAAAAGGGTAACGTTATAATTGTTGGCGATGATGACCAAGCAATTTATGAAAACAGAAATTCATCCCCTAAGTATCTAAGAGATTTATTTGATAATAAAGAATTCGAAAAATTTGAATTGCCATTTTGTAGTAGATGTACCAATGCAATTGTAAAAGCAGTAAATTCAGTAATAGATGTTAGTAAATCACTAAAAAACTTAAAGGGAAGAATTGACAAAAGATTTATATATTTTGATGAAGATAAAGAAAAAGATAGTATTGCTTATCCTAAAATAACTGCTATTCAATTATCTACAGCTAAATTAATTGCTAAATACATTAATAAAGCAATAAGTAAAATAACAAAAGAAGAAATAATTGAATCATATGATAAGGATTATCAAACAGTATTAATAGTAGGACAAAGTCATTATTTGAAAAAGGTTCATGAAGATTTAAGGAAGTTTTATCCTGAAATTATTTTTAACAAAAGAAGTGAGGTAGAATACAAACTTATAGATGCTTACAGGCTGTTATTAACAGATGATAATTCTAATCTAGCATGGCGTATAATTGCAGAAATATTTCTAGATACAGATGTTTTAAGAGATATTATTATAAAATCTCTGGTTGGTACACCATTTAAAGAATTACTAGAAGAAAAATTTATTAAATTACATATGCAAGTAATTGACATTATAAAAAGTATTAATAAAGAAAATAACAATGATGATATACTAAACCTTCTTAATGAAAAAATTCCTGATTATTTCATTGATGTTTATTATTACTTCCGTAGCATTGATGAATCACAAATCACAATTGATAAAACAAAACCATCAATAATGCTAACTACGTTCAAAGGATGTAAAGGTTTATCTGCTGGTCATGTTTTTATTATTGGTGCAAATAACGGTTCAATACCCAAAGATGTTACTTCAATAAAAGATATTGATATATCTGAATTTATAGTGGCTCTTTCAAGAACAAGAAAATCATGTTATGTTATATCAAATAAATGGTTGATTTCACCATTTGCAGGCAAAAAGTATATTTTGCCTTTTTCCAAGACTATATTTCTTGATTTTATTCCTAAAGAATTAATTAACGATCTAGGTTACCGAGATTTGAAAGGTCTAAAAAAATTAGTTGAATAAATATTAAAATTCTTTTTGTAGATCTGAATTATGTTAATCGAATATATGTTATAACAATTAAAGATAAAATTAAATAGATAATTTAAGTAGTAAGGAAAGCGAAGCGGGTACCCTCTGGGCCTCCTGTCAATCTATTATGTGAAAAGTTTACCGTAAAAAACCATTATTTTATTTAACTAAAACCATTCTTTTTGTATCTGTAAACCCATCGGCATGAAGCTTATAAAAATACACTCCGCTTGGATTATTTGATGCATTCCATTCAACTTCATATGTCCCGGGAGAAAGCTGCTCATTTACAAGTGTAGTAATTTCTTTTCCAATAACATCATAAATTACAATCTTCACGTTTGACATTTCACGTTTCACATTTGACGGTATTTCAAACTTTATCTTCGTTGATGGATTAAATGGATTTGGATAATTTTGATTCAAAGAAAAGTTAACAGGTACCTCACTTGTTGTTTTTCTTAAACCAACAACTGTTGATGTATCACCATAAACTACACCATTTATCACACACCCAAATAAATTATATCCGGTTTCCCCGATAGAGCCGGATGCTGATCCCATCAATCCTATATTATATAAATATCCGGCGGGAGTTTGGTAACCTGTTTCATACCTGAACAGTTTTCTTTTAAATGACTGACCAAAAAGTGTAAACATATTTGTATCGGAACAAATCCTGGTCATAAAAAAAGGGCAATGATAAAAAGTATTATTTAGTTTTGATGCCAGGCTGTCGATTACAATTTCGTCAGGTCTATAATTACAACCGGATGAAGGTTTGAAAGACAAAATATTCCCGTTTACAGAATCTACCCTGAGCCAAACATGATTTAAGTTGTAGCCTAAAATATGCATAAAAGGCAAGGGTGATGAAGTCTTGTAAAACTTATGCCCTAAAACCACAGTATCACCAATAACTTTATATTTTATCCTTTCATGAAATGAAGGCAGTATATAATGGTCGTAAACCCATACATTCCCGATTTGTAATGGCAGGTATTTTGGAGAGATTACATCCTGGGAAAATGAAATGCCAAAAATAATCAAAAAGAAAGAAAGGCAAAAAAATGTTTTCATAACTCTTTTTTTAAAAAATACCCAAGAAATACAGCAATTTCAAGTTATGGTTTTAATCTAATATAAATATGCAGTCCGATAAATTCCTTCATTGATTTCTTAAACTCAATGCATTATATTAGCACTCATTAGAGGAGAGTGCTAATATTGACACTCTCAAAAAATCCAAAGAATCTCAAATTTTAATAATATTTCAGGAGGAAATAAAAAAATATGAATTTACAACCACTTGGAGACAGGGTAATTGTAAAACCCAAAGCACCCGAAGAGAAAACAAAGGGCGGCATCATTCTTCCCGATACAGCACAGGAAAAACCGATGGAAGGTACTGTTATTGCTGTTGGTGAAGGAAGAACTGCTGATGATGGAAAATTAATAAAGATGCTGTTAAAAAAAGGCGATAAAATCCTTTATGGTAAATACAGCGGAACAGAAGTAAAGATAGATGATGAAGAATATCTTATCATGCGTGAATCAGATGTATATGCAATTATAAAATAATTAAACAAGAATTTTAAAAGGAGTAAAAAATAAAAATGGCATCAAAATTAATTCAGTTCGATACCGAGGCACGTGCAGGCTTAAAGCGCGGCGTAGATAAATTGGCTAATGCTGTTAAGGTTACACTCGGTCCCAAAGGAAGAAATGTAGTTATAGATAAAAAATTCGGTACACCGACAGTTACTAAAGATGGTGTTACAGTAGCAAAAGAAATTGACCTCGAAGACCCAATTGAAAATATGGGCGCACAGATGGTAAGAGAAGTTGCTTCAAAGACTTCCGATATAGCAGGTGACGGAACAACAACAGCTACAGTTCTTGCCCAGAAAATTTACAGTGAAGGACTCCGCAACGTTACCGCCGGTGCAAACCCGATGGATCTTAAAAGAGGAATAGATGCTGCAGTTGCAAAAGTTATTGAGGGATTAAAAAAACTCAGCAAAAATATTGATAAGACAAGCAAAAAAGAGATTGCACAGGTTGGCGCAATTTCTGCTAACAACGATATGATAATCGGCGAGCTTATCGCTGATGCTATGATGAAGGTTGGAACAGACGGCGTTATTACAGTTGAAGAAGCAAAAGGAACCGAAACTACAATGGATGTTGTAGAAGGTATGCAGTTCGATAGAGGTTATTTATCACCTTATTTTGTTACCGATGCAGATACAATGGAAACAGTATTAGAAGACCCGTTAATATTAATCAATGAAAAGAAAATCTCAAACATGAAGGATTTACTCCCAGTGTTAGAGAAAGTTGCACAGTCAGGTAAGTCAATTCTCATCATTGCTGAAGATATCGAAGGTGAAGCACTTGCCACTTTAGTGGTAAATAAATTAAGAGGCACATTAAGAGTTGCCGCAGTAAAAGCTCCGGGATTCGGTGACAGAAGAAAAGCTATGCTGGAAGATATTGCTGTTCTTACAAACGGTACAGTTATTTCCGAAGAAAAAGGATTCAAGCTTGAGAATGCTACATTATCATTCCTCGGAACTGCAAAGAAAATAGTTATCGATAAAGATAACACAACAATAGTTGAAGGCGCCGGAAAAAAAGAAGATATTAAGAAAAGAGTAAATGAAATAAAAGCACAGATTGAAAAAACAACTTCTGACTACGATAAAGAGAAATTACAGGAAAGACTTGCTAAGCTATCAGGCGGAGTTGCAGTATTAAAGATCGGTGCAGCAACTGAAGTTGAAATGAAAGAGAAAAAAGCAAGAGTAGAAGATGCATTGCATGCAACCCGTGCAGCAGTTGAAGAAGGTATAGTACCGGGCGGCGGTGTAGCTCTGTTAAGAGTTGCCGGCTCACTTGATGAATTAAAGCTTGATAATGATGACCAGAGAATCGGTATTGAAATAATCAGGAAATCAATCGAAGAGCCGATAAGACAGATAGTTGAAAATGCAGGTATCGAAGGTTCAGTAGTAGTAAATAAGGTTAAGGAAGGAACAGCAGATTACGGATTTAATGCACAGACAGAAGAATACCAGAACCTGATAGCAGCAGGTGTAATTGACCCGACAAAGGTTACCAGAATTGCACTTGAGAATGCAGCATCGGTAGCATCAATGTTATTAACAACCGAAGCAGTAATTTGCGAGAAACCCGAGAAGGAAAAATCAGCACCAATGATGCCTCCGGGAGGCGGATACGGTGATATGGGTGGAATGTATTAATCCCGAATTGCGAATTGTGAATTGTGAATTGTGAATTGTGAATTTCGAATTGAAAAGCATCACAATTGCGAGCTCAAGTTATAACTGAAATATTACTAAAATACATTGATTTAATCTAGCAGTAATAATCAGTTAGATAAGAAAAGCGAAGCGGGTACCCTCTGGGTCATCCCAACAATGATACATGTGATGTTTAATGCTGCAAGTTCCTCTTTCCCAAATTTCCATTTGGGAAAGTTTTAATAGAGGAATTAAGATTTGTTAGTTAAATAAGGTTAAGATAAACAAATACAGATTAAAACCCCGTTAGAGATAGCGGGGTTTTTTTATTTTAGCTTCAATCTTCAATCTTCAATCTTCAATCTTCAATCTTCAATCTCCAATCTTCAATCTTCAATCTTCAATCTTCAATCTTCAATCTGAAAAGTTATTAACAATTTCACTGTTTATTAACATCTTATCAACAAATTTCACCTTTCGGGGTGACAAAAAATAGCGATAAATGTACTGCAATATTTTTTCCGGTTAACTGTAAAATGGATATTTAAAAAACCACTTGACAAAATTTTTTAATGTATTATTTTTGTAGAGCCTGTTGGTAAAGCTGGTAACTCCGGGTAGAAGCTAACTTAGATGGAAGCTTCAATGATCCGCGGTTCGGCACGGAGTCAAATCCGCGCTTCAGGAAAGGTGAGTCAAATCACTTTTCAGCGTACATCTCAAAAGATGCACGCGGACAGCTAGCCGGCGGGCATTTTTTTTATTCCCTGCTGTGATACTTATTTATAACTACCTAAAAAACACCGTTCCGTAAATCTTTTATCCCGTTTTTTTCAAAATATTATTCAGGAATTATTATAAATATAAAGCGGTATTTCTTATAAAGATTTTTTAATTTTTGGGGAGGATGATATCATGTTTAAAATCAAAGTTAAAGCCATGTATTTTTTAATGTTTGCGTTGATACTGCTTTATGCTTGCAAAAGCAAAACCGCAGAAGATATTGGTAAAAAAATTGATACCGTATCATCAAAAATCGGTAAAGAGATAGACACATTGGCTACTAACATTGCAGGCAAGAGTGATTCTACTTTTGATAAAGTGAAGGTTATGGAAATGGATACAACAGGTAAGGCACCTGATAAAGTCCGCTCAAGGTTGAACGGAGTATTTTCGGATTACATAGATATTAAAAATGCACTTCACGATAATGATTCCTCAAAAGCAGTTAATGAGGCAAATCAGCTTATTGCCAGTCTTGACGCTGTAAGTGATACGTCATTTACCGATAAAATGCGTTCAGGATGGAAAGGCAGCAATACAAAAATCAGAAAGAGTGCAACTGATATTACTACGGCTAAAACTCTTGATGCACAACGTAAAGCTTTTTCACAGCTTAGTGATGCTATGATATCAATGATTAAAACTTATGGGCTCAATGGCAGAACGGTATATGTAATGCAATGCCCTGATACAAAAGCAGGGTATAAATCTGTCTGGCTTGAAAGCTCAAAAGATAATGATAATCCTTATGCAGGCGGAAAAGCAAGTGATGCTAAAGATGATAAATCTGCCAACTGCGGCGAAGTGAAAGAAGCATGGAAATTTAATTAAACATTCCTGTTAAGGAGATTGTAATATGATTAAGACAAGGAGCAGCATTATATCTAACTTGAATCACCTGGTTGAATCTAACCTGGACAGAGAAAAAGGATATAAAACAGCAGCGGATGCTGTTGATGATGAGCGGTTGAAAACTGCATTCATTAATTATGCCCGTGACAGTGAAAGATATGTAAAGGAACTGCATGAAATAATTAAAACCCTTAATGGTGATGCGGATGAGTCCGGAAGTATTAGCGGTACTTTATTCCGCGGATGGATGAATATTCAGTCAATAGTTACAGGTAAGGAAGCAAAGCCAATATTGGATGAATGTGAAAGGGGGGAGGACTCGGCAGTTTTAAGTTACAGGGAGGCTCTCCGCAGTGATTTGTCTGATAAAATAAGGGATGTAATTCAAAGACAATACAGCAGTATTAAAGCTGCCCATGATAATATCCGGAATTTCAGGGATAACTGGAAAGAGAGCTCATAAAGCTCATAAAGCTCATAAAGTTCATAAAGTTTATAAAGTTCATAAAGTTCATAAAGTTCATAAAGTTCATAAAGTTCATAAAGTTTATAAGGTTGAATCCCGAAGGGAAGACATTATTATAGAAGGTTCAAGGAACAGAAACCTCACCCCCGAAGCCCTCTCCATTTAGGAGAGGGGAAATTCTGTTAATTAGAAATCCTGCCTGCCAAAGCCTTGGGGCAAGCAGGAAGAATGAAATTATCATAAATTCAACTCTTTAAACTCTACAAACTCTTTAAACTCAATAAACTCTAAGAACTCTATGAACTCTTTTATTGGAATTATTATTTGCTTTTTTTCATTATATTTATGACAGGTTCATTTCAAATCTATTAAAAAACCAAGGGGCTTAAAATGAATAATCAAGTATTAATTTCAGAGGAGCCTGTATTCCCGCATATTGAAAAATATGGTGTCGTTTATCCATATCCAGCTCATGTTAATAAATTTCCTGAAGATGTAATAAGAAGAATCGTATTCAGCATAACAAAACCGGCTTCAAGGGTTGATTTCGTAAGTCCGGGATTGAATGCTATTGCAAGGTTATTAAACATTTATGAATATGAGCAAATTTCATACAAGCGTTATAGTATTGCAGCAATAATTTATGGTGATGCCACTCCAATTGTTCTGAAAGATGAATACTACAGAGAGAAATTTTTCATTGAAAATCCGAACATAGAACTTATAAGCAAATTAAAGGCTTCGAGGGTAAAGCTTCTTGCTTGTTGGCAGTCTATGCAGGATAATAATTAC